>CAZNVX010000613.1:0-1545 GCA_964576225.1 uncultured Christensenellaceae bacterium | reverse complement strand
GCGCGTCCATCGCGCCCGACAGCCGCGCCAGCTCCAGCGCGATCATATACACCGCCATCAGCTGCGTGTTGTAGGCCTTGGTAGACGCCACCGCGATTTCGGGCCCGGCGTGGGTATACAGCACCGCGTCCGCCTCGCGCGCAATGGTGCTGCCCACCACGTTCACCACCGCGGCGATCTTCGCGCCGCACTTTTTCGCCTCACGCATGGCGGCCAGCGTATCCGCCGTCTCTCCCGACTGGCTGATGATGATCACCAGCTGACCCGGCACAATGATAGGGCGGCGATAGCGGAACTCGGACGCAATCTCCACCTCAACGGGAATCCGCGCCAGGTCCTCAATGATGTATTTGCCCACCATGCCTGCGTGAAACGCCGTGCCGCACGCGATGATGCCCACCTTTCCCACCGACCGGACCAGGTCTTCGTCAATGCCGATCTCACACAGGTCGATCACGCCGTTTTTGTATCGAGGAAAGAAGGTGTCCGCCATCACACGCGGCTCTTCGTGGATCTCCTTGATCATGAAGTGCTCGTAGCCGCCTTTTTCGGCCTGCGAGACGTCCCAGTCCACATGAAAGCTGCCTCGCTCAATGCTTTGGCCGTACTCGTCATACAGCGCCACGCTGTCCCGCGTCAGCACGGCGATTTCGCGGTCATTTAAAAAGATCACGTCGCGCGTGTATTCCAGCAGCGCCGGAATATCGGACGCAATCAGATTCTCGCCGTCGCCGATACCCACCACCAGCGGGCTGTCCTTGCGCGCCGCCACAATGGTGTCCGGCTGCTTTTCGCAGACCACGCCCAGCGCGTATGAGCCTTCCAGCTTACCCACCGCTTCCGTCACCGCGGCCAGCAGATCTCCCTTATGAAAATGGTTGATCAGATGCGCCACAACCTCGGTGTCCGTCTCCGACGTGAACACCGCGCCTTCCGCTGTCAGCCATTCCTTAAGCTTCATATAGTTTTCGATGATACCGTTATGCACCACGGCGATATCGCCTGCGCAGTTGGTATGAGGATGTGAATTCTCAAAAGACGGCTCGCCGTGTGTCGCCCAGCGCGTGTGCCCGATACCCACGGTATCGGCCACGCAGCAATCCGCCATCAGTTCGCTCAGAGCCGAGAGCCTGCCTTTTGTTTTGTAGACTTTAAGTGTGTTGTCCGATACGATCGCGACGCCGGCGCTGTCATACCCTCTGTATTCCAGTCTGGATAGACCGCCCAGCAACACCGGCACAACGTCCCGGCTGCCCGCATAGCCCACAATTCCGCACATAGTTTAGCCTCCTGGTAAATATTCCCCCGCACGCCGTACGACGGCGGGGTGAGTTTACGCAAGACGGCTTTCAATGAGCGAGGCCATTTCCACCGCCTGGCGTTCGATCTCCTGTTGATTTTGCCCCTCTATCATCACCCGAACGAGCGGTTCGGTTCCCGACGGGCGGATCAGCACCCGACCCTGACCGTGAAACTGCTCCTCCAGCGCCTTGATGCGCGCCTTCACCTGCTCGTCTTCCATGATATGGTCTTTGTTCTCGTCCT
>CAZNVX010000612.1:273-1553 GCA_964576225.1 uncultured Christensenellaceae bacterium | reverse complement strand
TGGTCGGCATTCTGCCCGGCTTTTGCTGTCCGGAGGTCGATCTCCCCGATATGGCCGACCGCGACCCGCTTAAAATCATTATCGACGTGTCCGAGACAGGGCACACGGGTCTGCACATCAAGAGCATGCTGGCGCGCCAGGGCATCCATGTGGAGGCGGCAGACATGAAAAACCTGCTGCTGATGCTGTCCGTTGGCACCACTGCCGCTCATTTGGATAAGCTGTATGACGCGCTCAAGCATTTTGAGAAAACCCGCGGCCGCAGTGTATATTTTTCCCCGTACAGCATGCCAAAGCCCACAAAATATTCGCCAAATTCTCGATTTTGGGGTAATATTGAAAAGGTAAGGATTGAACGGTCGGTTGGCCTTGTTTCAGCATCCACAGCGGGCGTTTATCCGCCGGCTGAAGTGGTGGTGGCGCGGGGTCAGGTGATTTCATTCCAGATCGCCGGATATCTGCTTGAAGCCAAAAGGCAGGGCTTTGAGCTTTTTGGACTGGACGGCGACAGCATATGGGTATACAAGGAGAAAGCATGATCGAAAACATCACAGGAAAAGACCACGCGTCATATCAATCAGTTTTTATTGACCTCGACGGCACGATCACCGAATCGGGTCTTGGCTGCATGAACGCTGTGCGTTACATGTTTGAAAAAATCGGTTACGATGAAAACGATGAATCACGTATCCGGTCTTTCGTGGGTCCCCCCATCAAGCGCCATCTGATCCAGGCTTTTGGCTTCTCTGAGGAACGGGCAGCGGAAACGTATGCATACTACCGGGAATACTATCTGGAAAAGGGTATTCATGAAAGCTGGCTGTATGCGGGCATCGAAGATGCATTGCGCGCCATCAGAGCTTCCGGCAGAACGCTGTATGTTGCCACATCCAAGCCCGAAATCATGGCGCTGCCGATACTGGAGCGGGACGGTCTGCTCGACCTGTTTGCCGGGGTTTTCGGAGCGCGCCATGAAGATGGGATATTTGACAAAACGCAGGTGCTGCAGAGCGCCGTCATGCGGCTGGGCGGAGCGCCGCCTCAGGCTGTGATGGTGGGGGATCGTCATCACGACATCTTGGGCGGACAGGCTGTGGGCTTCGGCACGATCGGTGTGCTCTACGGCTATGGGGACCGCAGGGAACTGTTGGATGCCGGTCCCGATTTTATTATCGACAGCGTGGCCGATCTTGAGGCCATGCTGGGGAGCAGCATGACATGAACGGACTGTTTATCACGTTTGAAGGCGCCGACGGATGCGGCAAATCCACGCAGCTCAG
>CAZNVX010000612.1:0-263 GCA_964576225.1 uncultured Christensenellaceae bacterium | reverse complement strand
CTCAGGTTCCTGGCTGAATACCTTGAAGGCCTTGGTGTTGATGTGGTGCGCACGCGTGAGCCGGGCGGCTGTCCCGTTGCCGAACAAATACGCGACATACTGCTGGACAGAAACAGCGAAATGGACGCCGTCACCGAGGCCATGCTCTACGCCGCCGCACGCGCCGCCCATGTGCGCCAGGTTATCCAACCGGCGCTTGAGCAGGGCCGTGTGGTGCTGTGTGATCGCTTTATCCATTCATCACTGGCTTATCAGGGTTATGG
>CAZNVX010000611.1:0-1574 GCA_964576225.1 uncultured Christensenellaceae bacterium | reverse complement strand
CCCTTATCGTGTACCTTCGCACATATTATAGCACAAAGCGAACTACTTGTGGCCGTAGTCCGGCATGCAGTGCGCGTAATCCTGCTCCATCAGCGATGAGCAGAGCAGAAAGTCGGCACTGGCCTGGTTCATCGCCACGGGGATGTCGTAAACCACCGCGATGCGCAGCAGCGCTTTCACGTCCGGGTCGTGCGGCTGTGCCTCCAGCGGATCCCAGAAGAAGATCAGCATATCCACCCCGTTGTCGGCAATCAGCGCGCCGATCTGCTGATCTCCGCCCAGCGGGCCGCTTTTATAAGCTTTCACGGGCAGGCCGGTGGCCTCTGTGATCAGCCGTGACGTGGTGCCTGTGCCGCACAGGAAATGGCGGCTTAAGATGTGGTCGTTCTTTTTCACCCACGCGATCAGGTCGTCTTTTTTATGGTCATGCGCGATCAGGGCGATGTGTTTCTGCGCACCGATGGTGTGTGACTGCATATATAAAATCCCCTTTGCGATAAATATGATGTGATGATGGGTTGATTATACGCCGATTCAAGCCGCAATCACAACTGTTTTGTGAAAAATGATGTAGAATACGCAGAAGGGCAAACGGGAGCAGCAGCCGCGATGTAGGTTGACAGAAACACCTTTTCTGGTATAATCATAGCATAATAATAAAAAAGGTGGTGTCTTTTTGGCGTCTGTTCTGTAGAAGCATTTTAGTCGTTTGGGTTTTTGCGATTTGTTTGCTGTACCCACAATGCTTTGCGGAACGATACCTTGTATGACACTTGACGATTGCACGTGAGCAGGTATGGTTTTGCCATATCTGTTTTGCTTTTGCAGGGCGTTTTGGTTATGGCGGCAGGAAAAAGAAAGGAAAACAACAATGAAAGTTATGTTTGAAGACACATTTATCAAAGAAAATATGATGGGGCCTAATGCACTGAAGCTGCTGGAAGATCTGATCAGGGGAATTGAGCCGGAGCCGGGCATGCGCGTGCTGGATATAGGATGCGGCAAGGGGCTGACATCTATGTATCTGGCGGAAAGCTTTGGCGTGCAGGTGTTTGCGACGGATCTATGGATCAGCGCGACGGAGAATTATCGCCGGTTTGCACAAATGGGATATGAAAGCCGTATCATTCCGATTCATGCAGACGCTTTGGCGCTGCCGTATGCGGACGGGTATTTCGACGCGGCGGTCAGCGTGGACGCTTATCAGTATTTCGGGGACGACCCGGCTTACATGGATACGCACCTTGCGCCGCTTATCAAGCAGGGCGGCCTGATCGCTATTGTGGTTCCGGGGGTGAAGCAGGATCTGGGAGAGACGCTGCCGGCCGAGATGGCGCAATCATGGAGCGTGGAAGACGTCTCGACATTCCACTCCTGCGCATGGTGGGAGGCGCTGCTGAGCCAGTCGACACTGACTGAAACGCTCTCAGTTAAGGAACTGCCGCGATTTGACGTGTACTGGGAGGATTGGCTCGCCTGCGATAACGAATACGCCGTGGCAGACCGCCCTGCCATGCGCGCGGGCGCAGGTCGGTATATGAACATTGTCTCAATGATCTGCCGGAAAAAATAAC
>CAZNVX010000610.1:0-1576 GCA_964576225.1 uncultured Christensenellaceae bacterium | reverse complement strand
CGATATTCGGCAACGTGGTCGACAGCATCACAACGTTTTACCGGGCGCTGCGCCACAAAGAGGCCAAGGCAGCGGTTTGATAGGCATCGCCCAATCTGCCGGGTTCATCCATGACGCATGCAGGGAAACGGCGCACCGGTCGCGAATCATAACAGCATCGGGCCGGTGTGCCTGAGGTCGCAAACGAGTAGGAGGGGATAACAGAAGATCACAAAACTGACGGATACCGTCACGCTGAACAACGGCGTGAAAATGCCGTGGCTGGGGCTGGGTGTGTTTCAGGTCAGCGACGGCCGCGAGGTGGAGCAGTCGGTAAGCGCTGCGCTCAAGGCAGGCTACCGCAGCATCGATACGGCGGCAATATACGGCAACGAGAGAGGCGTGGGTCGCGCGGTCAAAGAAAGCGGTGTGCCGCGCGAAGAGCTTTTTATCACCACCAAGCTGTGGAACGCCGACCAGGGGTATGACTCCACGCTGCGCGCCCATGAGGCCAGCCTGAAAAAGCTGGGGCTGGATTACGTGGATCTTTACCTGATCCACTGGCCGGTGAAGCGCAAGTACTTAGAGACGTGGCGCGCGTTTGAGGCGCTGTATAAAGACGGGCGCATGCGCGCCATCGGCGTGAGCAACTTCCAGATCCATCATTTACAGGACGTGCTGGACAATTTCCCCACCGTTCCGGCTGTTAACCAGATCGAGCTGCACCCGCGCTTAACGCAGGCTGCACTTCGTGAATTCTGTGCGCGGCACGGCATTCAGGCACAGGCGTGGAGCCCCATCATGAAGGGCAGGCTCAATATCCCTGTGCTCAAAGATATCGCAAGCAGGCACGGCAAAACACCCGCGCAGGTGGTGCTGCGGTGGGATCTGCAGCACGGCATCGTCACCATACCCAAGTCGGTGCATGAGCGGCGCATCATCGAGAACGCGGATGTGTTCGACTTCGAGCTGTCCGCCGCCGATATGGCCGCCATCGACGCACTGGACGAGGGTTACCGCTTCGGGCCGGATCCGGATAATTTTAACTTCTAGCGCAGACACAAACACCGGGCGCCAATATCCCGGGAGGCGTTTTATCGTATTGCAGATCGGGGAGACAAACATGATTCTGGTAACAGGCGGCACAGGCTTCATCGGCAGCCACGTGTGTGTGGCCCTCGCGGCGCGCGGGCACGATTTTGTAATCGTTGATAATCTGAGCAACAGCCGTGCGGACGTCGTGGAGCGGCTGGGCCGTATCACTGGGCGCCAGGTGAGCTTTATCAAAGCGGACGCAGCCGATAAGGCTGCGATGGGACGCGTGTTTGATGATTACCGTATCGAGGCCGCCATTCATCTTGCGGGCTACAAAGCCGTGGGTGAGTCTGTACAAAAACCTCTGGCGTACTACCGCAACAACATCACCAGCGCGCTCACGCTCTGCGAGCTGCTGGCGAAGCGCGGCTCAAAAGCGCTGCTGTTCAGCTCCTCTGCCACCGTATACAGCAGCGATAATCCCATGCCGGTCGACGAGGGCGCGTCGCTGGGGTGCGCCAACCCATATGGCTGGACAAAGCTGATGATCGAGCAGATACTC
>CAZNVX010000609.1:0-1578 GCA_964576225.1 uncultured Christensenellaceae bacterium | reverse complement strand
ACGCCGTGGCACCCAAGGATCGCGACATTGCCATGGTATTTCAGAATTACGCTCTCTATCCGCATATGACTGTGTATGAGAACATGGCATTCGCGCTCAAGCTCCGCAAAGTGAAAAAGGCGAAAATCGACGAGAAGGTGCAGCAGGCAGCGGAGATATTGGGCATCTCCGAGCTGCTGAGCCGCAAACCCATGGCGCTCTCGGGCGGTCAGCGTCAGCGCGTGGCGATAGGCCGCGCCATTGTTCGTGAGCCCAAGGTGTTCCTGCTCGACGAACCGCTATCCAACCTGGACGCCAAGCTGCGCAATCAGATGCGCGCCGAGCTTATTAAACTGCGTGAGCGCATTAACACCACGTTCATTTATGTCACACACGATCAGGTTGAAGCCATGACATTGGGAGACCGCATCGTGATCATGAAGGACGGATTCATCCAGCAGATTGGCGCACCGCAGGACGTATTTAATCGTCCGGCCAACAAATTTGTCGCTGGTTTTATCGGCACCCCGCAGATGAATTTCTTTCCGGCTGGTCTGAGCCTTTCGGGTGGTGATTATGTGGTGAGCGTGGCCGGCACAAATATAAAACTCCCCTCCGATAAGCAAAAAATGCTTCAGCGGAAGAAACAGGTTCCCTGTGACGTGATGCTGGGCATACGCCCCGAACATATCAGCCTCGCAGATTCGAATGAAGACAATGTGGTAAAGGCACGGGTGGATGTATCCGAAATGATGGGCAGCGAAATCTATCTGCATGTGGTTGCGGACGGTCGCGATGTTGTTATCCGCGTACAAATCACAGATATGAATAATACCGTGTTTACGCCGGGAAAAGAAAACAACGCTTACTTCCGTATACCCAATGACCTGATCCATCTGTTCGATGTGGCGACGGAGCAGAATCTGTTCTGCTAGTCACATTGATGCTGACGGGGCCAGAAACATCAGACAATGACTCATTATATTGCTATGGGGGAGGGTTTTGATGCCTCGAGAATTCTACAATGTTGTTTCTATGATGAGAGAAAGGTAGCATAAAAAAGTCCGATGATACACACACGGACGTAGTCATTGCGTATGCCTATTGGGTTATCTTTTGAGGCATTTCACTTTGTGTTCATCTTGTTGACCGATTAAAAGGCACATCTCAAAGAAGAGAGGAATCATGCAAATCGCACGAATCAAGTTTCTTCGTTGTTATTGAATACAGGGAGCATGCTGCAATAGAGTTGGTTGAACAGGAGATGCTTCTTTGCCATTTGCTTGCTCGGGTTGGGTGCAAACTCTTTTTTAATAGATACGCATTGATGAGCGGCGTCTTGAAAGCTTTCAAAAACGCCGTCGTTTACAGCACCAATCATCGCGGCACCCAGGCATGCTGTCTCCTCGTTTTCAGGGACCGCCACAGTATTGCCTGAAATATCCGCTTTTAGCTGTGACCATATATCGGATTTTGCTCCGCCACCGGTGGAAATGATCATTTTCGGATTGACACCGAACTTCTTTAAGTAGTTGATATTCACGGTAAACAGGTGTGCAATTCCTTCCATTATGGCATATGCAAAATCTATTTTGTCAT
>CAZNVX010000608.1:0-1587 GCA_964576225.1 uncultured Christensenellaceae bacterium | reverse complement strand
TGAGTGAGTGGATGGCGTCTTGCGCCAGCGGTATGCGCAGCTCGGTCATGGCGGCTCCTTCACAACGAAATTTGCGCGTGGCGCGCTGCGTGGCACTGGAAGTTGACGGCCACCGGCAGCCCGGCAATATGCGTGGGGTATGTATCAATATGGACAGCCAGACAATAATGAAGGCCGCCAAAGCCCATCGCGCCGATACCCAGCGCGTTGATTTCCTGCTGAAGCTGTGATTCGAGCCGGGCAAGCGAATCGTCTTCGTGGCGGCTGCCGATGGGGCGCAGCAGCTGCCGTTTGGCCATCAGCGCGCACAGCTCGAATGTGCCGCCAATGCCCACGCCCAATACCACGGGCGGGCACGGACTGCCGCCGGCCTTGCGGACGCTGTCCAAAATGAAACCGCGGATGCCGTCAAGACCGTCCGACGGCTTGAGCATGGCAACGCGGCTCATGTTCTCACTGCCGAAGCCTTTGGGCGCAACCGAGATGCGCAATTTGTCACCCGGCACAATGCTGTAATGTATAACGGCCGGCGTGTTGTCTTTCGTGTTCAGGCCGCTCAGAGGATCCCGCACAGATTTGCGCAGATATCCCTGCTCATAGGCCTGGCGGACGCCGTCGTTGACAGCATCGGAAAGAGAGCCGTTGATATGCACATCCTGACCCAAGTCAATGAACACCACGGCCATGCCGGTATCCTGACAATACGGCATGCCGGTATCCCGGGCGATCTGCGCGTTTTCCACCAGCTGGCGCAGCGCTTCTCTGGCCGGCGGACATGTTTCATTTGCATGGGCGCGCCGGATGGCATCAAGCGCATCCTGCCCCGGCATCTGGCAGGCAGACAAAAAAAGACGGCTGACAGCCTGTTTGATGTTATCGCTTTCGATCGTGCGCATCGCTGCATCCTTATCTGATATGTTCATTTGAATTATATACGATTTTGACTGCAAAGTAAACCCGATTCAAGCCTTTGCGAAGGCGCTCAAAGGTTCGATCAAAGGCTGAGTTTGGGTGTTGACTTTTTATTGATTCATGTTAGAATTATAATCTGTGACCAATTAACATGCGAGGGTGGCGGAACCGGCAGACGCGCACGTTTGAGGGGCGTGTGGTATATACCGTAGGGGTTCAAGTCCCCTTCCTCGCACCAAATAAGCAGTCTGTCATTGATGCAATGGCGGGCTGTTTCATATCAAGCTGTTTCGGGCTTTTGCAGATATTCATATTTTGATGCTGTTTACTTTTATTAAGACATTATGAGTTCCTACACCCTAATAATTATACTATGCACCTCTTTGAAAGAACTCAAGAGGAATAATTAAAAATATGGCAGGTCATTATAGTCATATAAACGGGGCCAACTATTATCAGATTTAATCTGTGAGCAGATGGTTTTTTTACTTATATTCATAAAATATTTTCTAAAAAGCTTGACAATGCGCAACTGATATAAAATTGTACTAGTATAGAAGTATAGTGATATTAAAGGAGAGTATAAGATTTGCTTTCATATATTAGTGCATTGGTACTGGGAATTATTGAGCAAAAGCCTGTGAACCCATATGAAATCACAAAGCTCTTAGAGAA
>CAZNVX010000607.1:0-1608 GCA_964576225.1 uncultured Christensenellaceae bacterium | reverse complement strand
CCTCAAAAAGAACACCTATATCGTTGATCTGGCTCATGACGGTGAATACGGGCTTGAGCCAGATCAACGATATAGTTGTTCTTTTTGAGGACTTGTTGTATGGCTTCCGCCATCGGCCTTTCATCCTCGACCATCAAAACCCTCAACACCACACCTCCGATAAAGCTTGTTTACATTATACCTTAATGTAAGGCTGGTTCCAAACATACAAACATATCTTACACTTTTTCATCTTCAAACGGCACCATAGATAAATAGTTTGTCTGTATTTTAATCGCCCAACCTTTAATGAACCTTAAACAAGGATTTCGGCTGTTATTAAGCCTTCAGACATACGGCCATGCAAACATAAACAATGGATAGCTTGCGCTCTCCCACAAATCCCTAACCACCACATGCCCCTTGCTGCTGCTGGCTTCAATGGCCTTGCCGTCCCCAACATAGATGCCGACATGATGCACCTCATTCCATCTGCCGCAACCGGGGCATCCAAGATTCTGCCAGAATACCAGATCGCCCGGCTGAAGCTCGCTCCGACCCACAGCTTTGCCACTGGCATAGCACCATTTGGCCTGTCCTGCCGCATTGGTGTACATAATGGAACCAAGCGAGGGATTAACCTCGTTGATTGCCCAGTATACCAGCCCCGAACAATTAAACTTTCTGTCACCCTTTGCCCCGAGCGCATAGGGAGCACCTAACTTCGTCAATGCAACCTTCACAACCTCCGCGCCTTGCGTTCCCACCGGCAGATTGGATATGATCTGCGTCAGATCCGCTCCGCCCAAAAGATCAACGCCAAGCAACTCCGCAAACAGGGCATAGTAATCGGGGGACATCATTTCATCTGCTATTTCCATCTGCTCGGCAATAAAGCCATAGGCCATTGCGCTTTCTTCATATGTCAGGCTCTTGATTTTGACATAGATAATCAGCGTGGCACGCGTGACGGTTTCCTCCTCGCCATCATCGCCATTCACGGTCAGGTTTGTCGCCATACTGACGATCTGTTCTGCCGCATCTCCTGTTTGTGTCATGTATATCAACTCCTTTTTTGGTTTATTGGTATAAAAAAGACGCTGATTTCTCAACGTCTGTCTTCATTGATTCTCCAAAACTTGGCAAAAATCATCTGCACTATTAAGCTTCAATATGCCTATACCCTTATTTCAATATCGTCATACGCACGCAAAAAATGTATGGCGACAAGCGTCATCCAGCACCATAAGATGGTTAGCGTTATGCGCTGAAACAGGCCACCGTAATCAACAAAACCTGCCACTTGCCCAAATCCCATACTTGTTACAATAAAAAAACAAATGAAAGCAATTCCTGATAATATAGTATAAATAGCCCAGCCAGGCTCTTTTTTTATCATGAAGATTCGAGTAAATTTATAGACCGCGAAGGGATAACCAATGAATAGGAGTGCGGAAAAGGCGTCATGCAGTACTCCAAAAAGGCTCCTGTTTTCACGGAGTGTGTGTAAGCCTGCTGGGTAACCACTCAGGGGGTCAGATACGAAAAGACCAGCGCCAATCAGTCCTATGGCACAAAGAGCTATTATGCGCGCACCCCAAACCAAAACACCTTGAGATTTTGCAATTC
>CAZNVX010000606.1:0-1612 GCA_964576225.1 uncultured Christensenellaceae bacterium | reverse complement strand
CTTGCTTGCACAAAGGACTAGTAACGGTCTCTTTTGGCCCTGAAGCAGTCACTGCAAAAAACAGGTCTCTCACCCGTCGGCTGGAACGGTACTTTTGTATCGGCACCACATTCCGCGCAAACGGCATCAAACATCGGGCGGTCAGAGGTTCTCTTTTGCTGCTTTCTCTGTTGGCGGCATTTCACACACCGTTTCGGGTCGTTATCGTAGCCTTTTTCGCGATAAAATTCCTGCTCAGACGCGGTGAACACAAAATCTTCGCCGCAATCCGCGCACGCCAGTGTCCTGTCTTCAAACATTTTTTCTCCTTTTTGTTCTGGGTCTTAAAGACGAGATGATTTTCTTAATCCGCCAATGTCTGCAAGCAACACCACCACGGTCAGAAATTCGTTCTTCGGCTTAAAGTCGACCTTTGTATTTTTATGTACCTTGAGGTACATATTTAGTTCATAATATCAAAAAAATATCTGCGCGTCAACATGCTCTACTCCAAAATACCCCGTCAGCAAGCGCTTCGGGGGCATTATTTGTTGTTTGGTTGCAAAACGCAGCGCATCAGCCTTCGTCGTTGCCGCCGCAGCCGGTTATCGCTGCCTCCCGCTTAACCTGTCACCGCGCTTGCCAGCCGCCTGCCTAGGCGCTGTCGGGATGCCGGTAAACCACACCGCGGAACGATCTGTACTCGGCTTCATAGTACTTTTCTGTGCCAAGCTCCTTGCCTGAAAGGTCATAATAATGAATGAACACGTCCGCGTATGTGGCGCCCCGCGCAGGCACCCATGTGACGGATTGCCCGGGCTGAAGCGGCTTTCCATCCGGCAGCTTTGTCGCGGTCTTGACGGTCGTGCCCGGCTTTCCTGTGCCGCCCGTCCTCTTGGATGTGAAATGCAGTATCACATCTCCGTAAGTCTCGTGCACGGGGGGCTGACCGTATATCTCAAAAGTAACGGCCTTTTGCTTGTAATCCATATACGCCACAACAAAATAAGGCGTTTGTTTGCTGTTCTTTACTTTCACGTCGGGAATGGGATAGCTGATCGTCGCGTCAAGGCCAAGCGGCATATACGTGGAAATGATAGTGTGGCGGGTATGCTCGGGAATATCGATGCCCGAACGCAGCAACGCGTTGAAGAACGTGCTAGAAACCTGGCAGACACCGCCGCCCAGCTCGCTCGTTGAGCGTCCGCCCAACAGCACACCTGCGCTGCGGAATCCGTTCGCGCTTGTCCTTGGGCCTATATCCGTGTTGATCGACCATTCCATGCCCGGTTCAATAACCAGACCGTTGATCTTGCTTGACATCAATCCGACATTAAAAGTCCTGTTGCCCGAACCGCTGTGCCCATACCAGGACGTCCACGAAGCGATCAGCTGCGTCTGTTCTTTGATCTGCTCCATTGAAACCTTAGGCTCCGTCACCACTGTGGGCGCCACGATTGTCGCATAATCACCGCTTTGCGCCGCCTTGAGTATCAGGTCAGCGAGCGCGTCGTTATCGGTTGTCAGCCCTTTTTGTGGTTCTATATACACAAACCGCGAGATATTGGCATGAGCCGGGATATGGTTGTCGATGTATTTTGATTTTTTCCAGTACTTATACCGCAACGGGTTC
>CAZNVX010000605.1:0-1619 GCA_964576225.1 uncultured Christensenellaceae bacterium | reverse complement strand
AGTGGGATGTATTGTTGTTTGTTCAGAAAAGACAGGCTTCATATAGGAAAGAAGCAACAGACCGGCATTTTTTAAGTAACCCATAGCACAAAATGCCATGATCAATGGCATTTTGTGTACAGGATACTCAAAAGATGAACTCTTAAGCGTCAGGCGCGTCTGCCGCGCCCCCACGTGCTTATATTATCGCCAGCGCTCCGCTTAAGCTGCGGGGAACACCACCACCAGCAGCATCTTAAACCGCTCCGGCGCGGCCACCGCATGCGGCACATTCGCCGGCATCACCACCGCCTGCCCGGCGGACGCGGTATACTCCTTGCCCCCGATGGTCAGCTGCCCGCGGCCGTCCAGCACGTACACCAGCGCGTCGCCATTGGACTCATGCGTGCTGATCTCCTCGCCGCCGTCAAACGCGAACAGCGTGATGCTCACCGCCTTGTTCTGCACCAGCGTCCGGCTCACAATCTGCCCCGGCTGGTAGGTGACCAGCGCCGCCATATCCAGCGCCTTCTCCATCTCGATATTTTTCAGTATGTTTTTGCTCATGGCTTTGCCCTCCTTTTGTTTGTTTAATCCTGTGTCACCAGGCGTTTTTCACCCGTTATCGTCTGGACGGGCGCGATGTTCTGCGTCACCTCCACCACGCCCATATACGCGCCCGCCGCATCGCGCACCGCAAAGTACCGGATGTAGACAAACTTGTCGCCCATACGGATCCAAAAATCCTCATGCGTCTTTTTGCCGCTCTTCAAGTCCGCCACGATGCCCTCCACGATATGCACGCTGGCCGGCGGATGGCAGTCCGTCACCTTGCGCCCGATGATCGTTTTGGTGCGCGGAAACACCCGCTCCGCCCCTTGTGAGAAATACCGTACGGTATCGTCACTGCCCACAAACGTGATGTCAATGGGCAGCGTATCCAGCAGCGCCGTGATCTCCTCCACCGTCATATGCCCCGTCGGCAGCGTCACATCCCCGGCCTGCACAGACACGGCAGGACCCGGCGGTTTGACGCCGGTCGTCGGCGCCCACACCGGCGGCTCCGGAATCAGGCAATACCCGATCTCGCCGCTCTGTTCGGCAATGCGCCCCCATTCCTCTTCGGTCAGCACATCCAGCAGCATCGGCAGCATGATGTTCTCTTCCTTGAATATCATCTCAGCGATCCGGTCAACCGCCTCCTCCGCCTTGTCAGCCGCCGCCGCGTCGCCGCTTGTGATGAGCTGCACCGTCTCCTTCACCAGCGCGCGGATCTCGTCGTCCACGCCCCACATCACCTTGGGCGGCGCCGTAATCCCGTACGTCTCCATATACGGAAACAGCAGCATCTCTTTTTTCACATAATGCGCATCAATCTGCCGCAGCGCCTCAAAACCCGCCGCCAGCCCGGCCAGCGCACCGGCATCTTTGCCCCGCAGCGCTTCTATGTGCGGTCTGATGCGCGTGTCCATCAGCTGCTCGATCGCGCGGTTCTCCGCTTTAAGCGTGTGCGCCGGATGCCCCGGCGTATCGGCCGCGTTCTGCGGCGTATGGATCTGCTCGATGGAGCCCTTAAACACGGCGGCATGCACGTCGCACAGCCGCTGCACCTCCGCCACCGGCAGCCCCTCGGATATCAG
>CAZNVX010000604.1:0-1620 GCA_964576225.1 uncultured Christensenellaceae bacterium | reverse complement strand
CGGGCAAGATCTACAACACAGGTTTCATCGCTGCAAATCAAGAGTGCACCTGACCCCATTGCCACACCTGCTTTTGAATAGGATTCGTAATCCATGGGGGTGTCTTGTAAAGAAGCCGGAATGATTGATCCGCTTGAGCCGCCGGTTTGAGCCAGTTTTAGACTGGCGCCATTTTTCATGCCTTTACCATATATACCGATGACTTCACGTAACGTAATTCCCATTGGTACTTCTATCAAGCCCGTGGCGTTGACATTGCCAAGAATTGTATATACTTTTGTTCCTGGACTCGAAGGGGTTCCGAATGATTTGAACCACTCGGCTCCGTTCCGAATAATTGGCGGAATATTTGCAAGCGTCTCAACATTGTTCACGAGGGTGGGCATCCCCCAAAGACCGTTTGTGGTTGGATACGGAGGTCGTGGTCGTGGTTCACCTCGTTTCCCTTCTATAGATTCAATAAGGGCTGTCTCCTCACCGCAGATATAGGCACCTGCACCGCCATGAACGTGAATCTCAAAATTGAAGTTCGTGCTGAAAATATTTTTTCCCAAAAATCCAAGTTCTTTAGCCTGCATGATTGCTTTTAACAGGCGGGTTTGGGCTAATGCATACTCCCCGCGAATATAAATATATCCTTCATCGGCTCCAACGGCATAGGCAGCGATTGCCATAGCTTCAATCAGGCTGTGAGGATCACCCTCCAAGATTAGGCGATCTTTGAAAGTCCCTGGTTCACTCTCGTCCGCATTGCATACGACATATTTTTTTTCACCAGCAGCACCAGCAACAAAACCCCATTTTGCGCCTGTTGGGAAGCCAGCACCGCCACGACCTTGCAGACCGGATGATTTTATTAATTCAATAACATCCTTTGGTTGCATCTCGGTTAGAACTTTGCCTAGAGCCTGATAACCCTCATTGATTATATAATCGTCAATAGAATCCGGGTTTATGACACCAGCCCTTTCAAGCACGATACGCTGTTGAGCGGGTAGGGTGCCGGAACGATTAGTTAACCAACTAATGCTCTCCGATAGATCTTTAGCAGGCGCTTTAAGACGTGAAGCAATTCTTCCTTTGTAAAGATGTTCGTCGACTAAGAATTTTACATCATCGGGTTTGACTGGCCCATACACCACTGCTTCTGGGTAAACAATTACCAAAGGGGACGCATCGCTGCGTCCAATATCTGACACCATCGAAAGAGAAATTTCATTCTCTAGCTGGTATGATTTCAATTCTTCTGAAATTCGTTGATAAATCTGTTCAGCCCCTCTTTCGATACTGAGAGGATCGTTGGAAACAAGTACCATTGAACGTTTTATTCTCATGCTCGTCTCCTTTTATTCATACTTTCCAAGGATGTCAGGGATTTGATCCGGAGTGATGTTACCATATATGTCATCATCAACCATCATAACCGGACCGACAGCGCAAACGCCCAAACAACTGGTTGTCATTAATGTCCACTTTCCATCCTCAGATGTCTCGCCGGGTTTGATAGCAAGCTCTTTAAGTAGGGCTTTCCAAACTTCATTACCTCCGGCAACATGACAGGGTGCACTCTCGCAAAACTTGATGACGTGTCTGCCGGTCGGTTTGGTTGAGATCATGTGA
>CAZNVX010000603.1:0-1638 GCA_964576225.1 uncultured Christensenellaceae bacterium | reverse complement strand
CATGATCCGGTTTATGAAAAAGAAACACAATCTGCTGATCGGCGAGAAAACGGCGGAAGACATCAAGATCAACATCGGTTCCGCTTACCCCCGTCAGGATCAGGCGCATATGGAGATCACCGGACGCAACCTGATATCCGGGCTGCCCAAGTCGATGGTTTTAAGCTCAAACGATACCATTGAGGCCTTTGAAGAGCCGCTGACCGCCATGCTTGAGACGGTACACGCCGTGCTGGAACGCACCCCGCCTGAGCTTTCTGCCGATATTGCTGAGAACGGTATTTGCATGACGGGCGGCACATCGCTGCTGTATGGTCTTGACAGGCTGATCGGTGAGAAAACGGGGCTGCCGTGTTACGTCGCCGAGGATGCGTTTTCATGTGTCGCCATCGGCACCGGTAAGTCGGTGGACAGCGCGGACATGCATGGCGACCACACGGTGCAATACTATCAAACCGAAGAGCTGTAAGCCGAAACGGGCAGGCAATAAGAAAACAACAAAGAGGTCACAACCATGAGAGAAAAAAAGTACATAGAGTTTCTGCAGAACATGGACTTCCCGAGGGAGCGGCAAAGGTACATCAAGAACGTGAAATACCGCGTGGTGGATGAAACGGAAGATAAATACATCGTCTCGAAACGCCGCAATATCATGCTGAGCAAATCCAAGGAGGGGGAGCTGTTTATCACCGGCCGGATATAGCCGCGTGCCGGTATGTTAAAATGCTCTGTGCGGGCAGCGGTATCCGCCTTCTGCGCAGACATATCGTTTCAGCCCACACCGCCGAAACCTCCGGCGGTTTTTTTCTGCAAAAAACTGCGTGACGCTCCGATTACTCAGATGGCCATTGACGCGTGCCTTGAAATCAGATAATATAAATTTATAATCATTCTAATTAATAAAATCATTTCAAAAATGGAACAGGAATCAAAACTATGGAGCGATTTGACAGATTGTCTGAGAAGCTGGCGAGCAAAAGCATCAAGCCCTCCATTCAAAGAGTAAGAATACTTGAATATCTGCTGACATGCAAAGGGCACCCCACGGTAGAACAGATTTACAATGACATGAAGACAAAAGCTCATTCGTTGTCCAAGGCGACGATATACAACACGCTCACACTGTTTGCTCAAAAAGGATTGGTCAGAGTGATGACTTTGGAGAATACCGAAAACCGATATGATGTCATAACGTATGACCATGGACATTTTGTTTGCGAATCCTGCGGGGGCATCACAGATTTTGACGTCAATATGGAACGCTTGCGCGGCGGCCAATTTCAAGACTGCCGTATCAACCAGATTGATTTGATTTATCGGGGCGTCTGCGCCAGGTGCCTCAATAAAAAATAAAGTGAGGGAGGGGAATTCATGAGCGGAAACGGAAGGTGCCCGGTAACGGGCAGAACGAAACAGGCTGTCGCAGGTGGCGGCACCTCGAACAGAGACTGGTGGCCGAACCGGCTGAATCTTGATATCCTTCATCAAAACTCTGACCTATGCAATCCGATGGGCAAGGGGTTCAATTATGCTGAAGAGTTCAAGAAGCTTGATCTGGCGGCCATAAAGAAGGATCTTTATGCGCTGATGACCGATTCCAAGGACTGGTGGCCGGCCGATTACGGCCATTACGGGCCG
>CAZNVX010000602.1:0-1639 GCA_964576225.1 uncultured Christensenellaceae bacterium | reverse complement strand
CGTTGCCCATGTTGCCAAATACCATGGCCTGCACGTTGACAGCCGTGCCCCAGTCGCCCGGGATGTCGTTCATACGCCGGTAAACGATTGCACGGGGATTATCCCAGGAACGGAAAACCGCTTTGATGGATTCCATCAGCTGAACCTTGGGATCCTGCGGAAACTCCACGCCTCGCTCCACAAGATACAGCGCTTTGTATCTGGCGACAACCAGCTTTAAATCCTGAGCTGTCAGATCCGTGTCGCTTTTTGCTCCCTTTTCTTCCTTTACGTCGTCAAGAATTTCCTCGAACTTGGCCTTTGGTATGCACATAACCACATCGGAAAACATCTGAATAAAACGCCGGTAACTGTCGAACGCAAAGCGCTCGTTTTGTGTCAGGCGGGCAAGGCCTTCAACAGCCACGTCGGTAAGCCCCAGGTTCAGGATGGTGTCCATCATGCCGGGCATGGACGCCCGTGCGCCAGAGCGGACAGATACCAACAGTGGATTCTTAGGATCGCCGAACCTTTTGTCACTGATCTCCTCCATTTTTGACAGCGCATCGAATATCTGCGTCACAATCTCATCGGCAACCACCTTGCCGTCCTCATAATACCGGGTACAGGCCTCCGTGGACACCGTGAACCCCTGTGGAACAGGCAAACCAAGGTCCGTCATTTCCGCCAGATTGGCGCCTTTTCCTCCCAAGAGGTTTTTCATCGATGCATTTCCCTCGCTGAAAAGATACACATACTTTTTTGACATTTAGCAACTCCTTTTTCAGAAATAAAATTATTGCGGACTGTTCCGCATAAAAACTCGCCCAAAAATTATACCTCATTTGACCATCTTGTACAACTGCATTATTCTCAAAGACAGGGTAAAATACACTCGGAAGATACCGGAAGCACACCATCAAATACTACTAAATACAAGGGATGATTGTTTAGGAATAATCTGGATCAGAGGGTTTGGATCAGCACAGGGGTTAACAACGTCTCAATCAGCACGCCGAGAAGCGATACGGCGTATACCTTTAACATCTTTTTGAAGTGGGGCCGCGACATTATCAATTTGTCTGCTGAAGTCTTCGGAATATGACGGCTTTTAAACACCAGCACTGCATTGCCAATACCGAGCACACCGGCCTTGCAAATGCATGGAATAAGCACAAGATTCGGTAAGAACACGCAAAACACGATGGCGATGATGCCGCCCAGACCATGGTTGAGCGCGAGCACGCCCACCGTAAAGCCCACACAAAACCCTTTGAAGATAAGCGCCAAGGCAATAAACGGTATGCCCAGCACCATCAGTGAAAACATTGTAATAATCGAAAAAAACAACGTGTTCTGCAATAGCGCATGAAAAAAAACTTTTAAAAAGTCAACAGAAGCTGTTTGAACGGAAAGAAACAACGCGCTGACAAAGCTGCTCAGCGCTTCTTTCGACCCATATTGCATATTGCTCACCGTAAAGGTGCCGGCAGTAATGCCCATGACAAGGAAAAAAACAAGCAGGAGATATAGTCCCTTATTATCCAGCACATCCGTTAATAGACGCCTCTTAGCATTTTCCAACAACGGTTAACGCCTCCGCTTGCACACTGTCTGATGATGATAAATATGCGCAAGCGGCCGCCTGTATGCTAATCGA
>CAZNVX010000601.1:0-1643 GCA_964576225.1 uncultured Christensenellaceae bacterium | reverse complement strand
GAAATTGTTAACAGAAAAGCGAAGATATTCAAAAAGAGTACCCCGAAAAAAGACACGCTCCATCCACTCATTCTGCTTGCAGTTGTCCTTGAACATGCGGATGGCGACAAATCTGTTCGCATTTCTGAAATACAGAATGCCCATTGTAACGCAGGGCGGGTGTTCAATCTCGATATTATCGCGCTCACAACCCTGCTGCACAAGATTGAACTGTTAGGTTTTATCAAGGTCGTTCGTACTGCTGGGCTTGATGTGATTGAAATCAAGACAAACATGGATTTTTATGAGTGCGTCCGCGAATATTTTCGGCGCATCAACGACAAGGCGGTGAGATGAGTCTATGCTGGCTGGAAAAATTGGTGTTGTAAAGGGTTTCCAAACAGCCGTAAATATCGCCTATGACCTGAATAACAAAGATAAGATACGAGGGTTTATTCCAACGCAATCAAGCCTTGATATTATTGAAGACGTGCTGCTGTCAACTGCTGCAAGCGCAACGCAAAGAGCGCGTATTCTCATAGGCGCTTATGGACGGGGAAAGTCGCATATCGTCCTTGTCCTTCTATCGCTTTTGTCGGGTAAGGACAAGGTTTGGTTCAAGGCGTTGCTCGATAAAATGAAAAAAAATAATTATGCCTTGTATGAGTATGCTATTGAGTATCTGAAAAGTGGTCGTCGGCTATTACCGGTTGTTGTCAGGGGGAGCAGCACAAGCCTTTCCTCCTCATTTTTAGGTGCCATTCAATCAACACTGAATGACGAGGGTTTGTCCGATGTTATGCCGGAAACGCATTTTCAAGCTGCTATCAAAACGATTGAGGGTTGGAAAGAATCGTTCTCGGATACATACGATCAATTAGTGTCATCCTTGAATTGCTCGATAGAGGACTTTTTGTTATCTCTGAAAGATTATAACACCATAGAGTATGAACGCTTTGCTGAAATCTATCCAAAACTGACATCCGGCAGCGCATTCAATCCATTCATGGGATTTGATATTGTTGAGCTTTTTGAGAGCGTCGCCAAAGGTGTGAAGTCCAAAGGCTACGACGGACTGATCGTTGTATATGACGAATTCAGCAAGTATCTTGAATCGAGTATTGCTAACGCAACAATCAGTGATATAAAACTTCTCCAAGACTTTGCTGAGAAATGCGACCGAAGCAATGTGCTTCAAATGCACCTGCTGTTAATCTGCCACAAAGACATCTCGAATTATATTGATGAAAGTCTACCGAAAGAAAAAGTTGATGGGTGGCGTGGGGTTTCCGGGCGATTCAAGCATATACATCTCCATAACAATTATGCGCAGATGTATGAGATTATTTCCGAGGTCATCAGAAAGGATGAACATTTTTGGAGCAATTACCGAAAAGCAAATCAGAAGCAGTTCGACGACCTGCTTAGTCGTTTTATTTCAAATAAACTATTGGATGAAAGCGACAAGGATGAAGTAGAGTATGCCGTGTTCGGTTGCTATCCACTTCATCCGATTTCCACTTTTCTTTTGCCGCGCCTGTCGGAGAAAGTTGCGCAGAATGAGAGAACGCTGTTCACGTTCCTATCATCTGATGACAGATACACGCTTTCGTCTTTTTTGGCAGCAACGAATGATTCGTTCCCTCTGCTAACACCAGATTACC
>CAZNVX010000600.1:0-1647 GCA_964576225.1 uncultured Christensenellaceae bacterium | reverse complement strand
AGAGCATCGCTTAGAGTTTTGAAAGCATCTGGATCCTGGTGAACGATATGGTCTATTTGTGACAAATAATCGTCCTGAACAGACTCCATCATTTGAAATGGTAATGGACAGAAGTAAGTTCCACGTAAAAGTTTAGATAACATCCAATCGGCGTTACACACATTTCGTGCTAACAAGTCTCCAATTCCCGCGCAGGTCATTTCATGGGGTGCAGATGCCATCAAAGTAGAATCCAGCAGAACTGCTGAAGCAGCGTCCAACAGGATGCTGGACTTAATGTTATTTTCAGTCATGGTTGCTGAGATCGAAGTATAGGCGTTCATCGATGCAGCAGTACCCATAATGGTAAAAGGCAATTTACTTTTCGTTGCAATCCATTTTGTCAGGTCGCAGATAACCCCAGATCCTACGCCAATTATCAAATTGATTCCTTTTGGCAGTACAGCGAATGCTCTGTCCCCAATCTCAACTGAGGAATCTAGTAGAACCCCAGATTCACCTAACGGACATCTTACGAATGGAAAACCAAGCGCTGTAAAGGATGGGAAAAACAACTCGTCCAGCTTGCTTTCTATGTGACGGTCATACACAACACCCAGGTACGGCGGATTCTGTCCCAAAATTGATGTAATAACCTTGGGCAATTTTGAGAAAAGGTCATTGCCCGAATAAGCCATCTCTATTGGAATTTTATGTTCTTTTCCACATTCCGGACAATATAAAACCGTATTTGCTAACTCGGAGGGATCTAAAGCTAAATACTCTTCCGTAGAAAAAATCTTGCGCATCGTATTCCTTTCGAAAACTCATCAAGATCAATCAGTTATCATAAACTCTCTTTTGAGCTTACCTGGGTAACCGAGAATTCTCATGGATCTGTTTTAATCACTGACCTAAAACTTCAACAGCTTTTCGCTCAATCGCTAGACCAGCTCTATATCGCGCCATGAAGGTCTCGAACCCGGCCACATCCAATGGGTCGGGATCCATCGTTACTGATTTTATGCCGGAAAAGACCTTTTGACTTAAAAAGTCATCAAATGTCTCGTTGCTTGATTCACTCTGAAGATATGCAGCTAACAATGCCATCCCCCAAGCTCCGCCCTCGCCAGCAGTCTCTAAAACGGATACAGGCACTTTTAATGCTGCAGCCATAATTCTTTGGCCTACTTCTTTCGTCTTGAAGAAGCCTCCATGCCCAAAAATGTGGTCGATTTTTACCTTCTCTTCTTCAAGAAGAATACTTAAACCAATTTTTAATGCCCCTAACGCGGAAAACAAGTGTGTTCGCATGAAGTTTGCCAGCGTAAATGTACTTCCGGGCAATCGAACAAACAATGGACGTCCTTCTTCCAAGTGTAATAAGTGTTCTCCAGATACATAGTTATAGGCAAGAAGTCCACCAGCATCGTTATCACCCCGAAGCGCTTGCTCATAAAGCATCGGAAACAACGAGCTCATCTTTACGTCGACCCCGAGCAAAGTAGAAAATTCATGAAACAAATTAACCCATGCATTAATATCTGAGGTGCAATTGTTACTATGAATCATTGCGACCGGTTTTCCGTTCGGAGCAGTCAGAACATCAATCTCCGGATATGGTTTGGATAACGATTTTTCCAAAACAGCCATAAGGAAAACCGATGT
>CAZNVX010000599.1:0-1649 GCA_964576225.1 uncultured Christensenellaceae bacterium | reverse complement strand
CTGAAAAAGCATTGTTAAATATTGATATCGTTAAGGCGAAACGAAAAGATTAGCCGGATCGGGGCTGGCTGTGATCGGCCATGTTTATCTTTTGTTGGTTGAATATATCTTCATTAACCAAGCTGTGAACCATCTGAAAGATAAAAAATCAGCGAAATGTAAGGTGTTGCAATGGAGGAAAAAGTGCTGCAATCTTAATTTAAAGACAGCGGTTAAATTAAGATTGGGATAATCATAGGGAAGATATGTAAGTTGTTTCTATTGTTACTCTGCCGTTTTTGTTGATGTCGTTCAATACCGGCATGGCAGGAAAAGTGTATCGGGGCATGCTTATTGTAGAGAAACAAATGGAAAATATGAGATTTATGATAAAGATTATATAGAGCCGGTGCTGGATAAAGGTACTGTCAAATCGATGAGGCTACGCAAAGAGCAATCCATAAAGACGTTAAATATTCTGACTGCCGGAATCGAGAAAACGATGGCAGTAATTTTAAGGATATGGTTTTCCATTGAATGTCGTTCCGCACATCGGAAGATTGTGCAAGAGCTGAAATGCCGCAGTCATGGTGCATAAAATGTGAAGATGAGAAGCAATAAAATAAGATAAATAAGTTCTAAAGGTGAAATTATGAAAGACTCGATGGCTCAATGTCTGCTTGTCGTATTGACAGCAATTACTATGCTGTTATTTTCAGTAAATGTCTCAGCTGTATCAGAAGATGCCAGGCGACATTATGACCGGGCAATGGCTGCGGTGGAGATGGCCACAACCCCTACCGACTACGAAAAAGCTATAGTCGAATTTGAAAAGGCAAAGTCCTTGGCACCCAATTGGCCGGATGTTTATTACAATCTTGGTATGGCGCAAGAAAAAGTGGGGAAATACGGCGATGCGGCAGCAAACCTCAAGCAGTACCTTCGCCTGGCGCCAAAGGCAAAAAATGCTGCGCTGATAAAAAGCCATATCAATAAGCTTGAGTACAAGGCGGAACAGGTACTGACACCAAAAGACTATACCGATATATTTGTTTCTTTGTCAGACGAAAACAGTTGGACTCGTATAGGTGACACACGGGGCACTCTATTTCAATATTCTGTTAAAGGTGTTGAACGTGTTGGAGACCAAATGGTAAGAGTAGTTACCGTTGTGCAAGGTCAGCCGATTGAATATAAAGTGATAAAAATCGAAACTGGAAAGATCAGACACGGCTGGATATTGTATCGTAATATCAAACCTCCGGAATATCCGTTACAGCAGGATCATGAGATCGAAATAGTTTCTCGTAGTCATGTAAAGATTAAAACAACGACGATCGATAGTTTGCGAGGTTATTCTCCCGAAGTTTTTACTTGGGAGTTGATCAAAAAGTAAGTGGATTCGCAAAGCCGAATCGGCTGCAAAGAAATGATCGACAGCAAGGTCCGTTGCCCGTAACGATACAGTGAATGATACGGGGCTATTTCACGCTCGTCTCAACCAGCCACCGTGGGCACACAACGACCTTGCAACCCTCATAAGCCTCGAGCATGGACTGGAGAACAAGATCATTCTTCGCCCATATTTTTTCACCACAAACGGCTTGAGATGCAGATACAGCTTCACATGTTGTACATGCCTTGTAAATGATTGACAATCAATAAATGCG
>CAZNVX010000598.1:0-1658 GCA_964576225.1 uncultured Christensenellaceae bacterium | reverse complement strand
ATCCAAACCCTCTTGGTCCCCACATCTTTTCCAAAGAAAGAGGATCTCGAGTTTTCAATAGAGGTAGATGGTAATATCTATACCGTTTCATTGGCCGGAACAGATCCTATGCAGTTAGTGGAGGGTAACGCATATATAATTAAAGCAAAGCTTAATCCAAGAATGCTAAATATTGTGGGAGTTCAGGAGTGGAGCAGAGTTGAATACGAAGTCTCAAGCGGATATGATGATTTGTGGTTCGGCATACCACCTGTTGAGATAGCCGGTCTGCTGTGGGCACCGGTAAATATGGGTTATGACCCGATAAGTAATCCTTATGGTTTATTTTACCAGTGGCATAGAAAATATGGACAAAAATCAACTTGCTCAAAAACTGCCGGTCCTGTAACGCTTGCAGAAGGGAATAGTATTCAAAATAGTAATACTTTCTATACTATATCTTCTACTCCTTACTATTGGTATGCTCCTCCCGATGACGTATGGAGTACGTTGCCTCAATACAACCCATGTCCTGATGGATGGAGAGTTCCTTCCAACTCAGAAATACTCGCACTTATAAGTGCCGGCAGTACTTGGGTAAATGCCGGAGCCGGTGGAATGAATGATATGGCCGGTCGATGGTTTGGAGGGAGTCATTCAACGAATCATTCAGGGAGCGTTTTTATACCTGCTTCGGGAAGAATAACACCAACGGGTCTATTTCAAGCGCAAGGAGCTTACTGTATGATGTGGATTGCGGATAAAGTAAGTGGGGAATATAGAAATTTACTCTTCACTGATGCTTCCGTTGCAAGTCAGAGTTCATATATTGGAAATGGATTAAGCGTTAGGTGCGTTAAAGACTTATAATATGAAAAAATATATCATAAATCTAATTGTATTGTCATTGACTTTAGCCACAGGGTGTGAAAAATTTAGCTTAATAGGGAATGATAACAAGAATGTTAAAGCTACATTTTGCATAACTACCTCAAATTTTAGTTCACTCTCAACTAAAGCGGGTTTTGAGGTAAACGAAAACACCATCGCTAACCTTTGGATTCTTCAGTTTGACGGACCAAACGATAATTCGTTGCTCACAAAATCGGAGTATAAGGAATCCATAACTGATATCAACAGCCTGGAATTACTTTTAAACGCGGGTACCAATCAACGAGTTGTTTTCATTGCAAATTCATTTGATTCGGGGTTATTCAACCAAGCTAATGCACCAATTAGCAGCTTTACATATTCTCAATTTAAAAACCAGAAAATTTCTGTTTCGGATGAAGCAAGTATGTTCGCCGGGAGCACCTCAAATTATTTGAGGATGTACGGATGTTACTTAGGAGATGTCCCAAATAAGGAGTCGGCAATTATTTTATACAGAATTTGCTCAAAAGTCCATATCAATTACATTTCCGAAGATGTAAGCTCAATTGAAGATGGTGTAAGGTTCAGAATTACATCGGTACAGCTTAAGAATGTTCCCGCTAGCTCCTCTTATATCTCTAATCCTACGAATAGTACAGTCTTTTTACCCCCTTCTGTGATAGACTATCCGGTTACAACAGGTACTTTGATAGGAACCACAGAAGAGTCATATTCAATAGGCGATTACACAGGATCTGTAACATATTATATGCCAGAAAATATTGCTGGAATTAACAGCTCTGTAG
>CAZNVX010000597.1:0-1661 GCA_964576225.1 uncultured Christensenellaceae bacterium | reverse complement strand
TATTGGTAAGCCGGTCATCTATTTATTGTTTCTCCCCAAGATTATCGGCAGAAAAAACATCAAAATTAAAGGCAAGGCGATTGTCATCTCCAACCATATCAGCATGTGGGATCCTTTATTCATTGCTGTCGTTTTTCATCGGCAGATATTCTGGATGGGGAAAATTGAATTGTTTAAAAACAAACTGGCGCGCGCGTTTTTCCATTTGGTCAAAGCTTTTCCGGTCAGGCGCGGCGAAGGCGACCTTGCCGCGATACGTCATGCGTTTAAAATACTTCGCTCCGGCAAGCTTTTTGGCATTTTCCCGGAAGGAACACGCATCAGATCAAGCGATATACAGAGATTTGAGCCCGGCACGGCCATGATCGCGCTTAAGAACGATGCGCCCATCATTCCTGTATATATCAAGGGTCAGTATAAGTTGTTTCGGCGTATGAAGATGATCGTCGGTGAGCCCATCCGTTTGGCTGACTATGTCGGCACCAAAACCGATCAGTCAACAGTGGACGCGGCGACCCGATTTTTGGAGAGTAAACTTAAGGATCTCAAGAATACAACGTTTTAGAGGAGCCATAGTGATCATACTTGCTAAAAATGCCGGTTTTTGCTTTGGAGTCCAGCGCGCCGTCGATGCTGTTGAAGCCCGCATCTCTGAGGAGATTTCCACTTTGGGTCCACTCATCCACAATGAGGATGTTGTTCGATCGCTTGAAGAGCGGGGCGTCAGGTGCATTCAAAATGTTTCTGATGCGAAACCGGGTACAACGGTGGTCATTCGCTCACATGGCGCTTCCCCTGACATATACCAGGAACTCAGCGCGCGCGGCATCCGTTATATAGACGCGACGTGCCCCTTTGTCAAACGCATTCATGAACGTGTTAAAGATGCATTCAATGCGGGTCATCCGGTCATCATTGTGGGTGAGAAGGGACATCCGGAGGTAATCGGCACCATCGGTTGGGCAGGCGGAAAAGCGTCGACAGTTTATTCGGACGAAGAAGTGCAACAATTGCCTTGTTATGAGGAGGCGGTTGTGGTCGCGCAAACAACGATTACCAAGGATAAATGGGAACACATGCTTTCCTTGATACGGGATCGCGTTGATCACGTTATTCCTTTCATGAGCATCTGTCTTGCCACACAGCAACGGCAGGATGAAGCTGCCGAAATCGCAAAGAAAGCCAACGCAATGATAGTGGTGGGTGGGCGTTCCAGTTCCAACACACGTAAGCTCTACGAATTGTGTCGGCAGCACTGTGAAAATGTTTATCATATTGAGCATAAAAGTGAACTATTACTTGAAAAAATGTGTTTTGATGATATAATAGGCATTGTCGCCGGCGCTTCAACGCCGGATACGATGATTAGGGAGGTTTTTGACTACATGATTGAAAATGAGAAAGCGCTGCCGGTTGATGGCGAAGAGATGTCAAGCCAGCAAGCCGCAGCCAACGACATGGCGGACATGGGTGCTGAAGCTGATCCGGTGTCTGCCGAAAAGGAGCCGGTTGTGGCTCTGGAATCCGGACTGGAAGAATCGGTTGATGATACAGCAGTAAATGACACAAACGAGGCAGAAGGCAGCATTGTAAGCGGTGCGGGCAACGAGATTGAAATGGCTGAAGATGAAGAAGAGACAATTGTTTCAGCTGAGATCGTC
>CAZNVX010000596.1:0-1664 GCA_964576225.1 uncultured Christensenellaceae bacterium | reverse complement strand
ATGTTTCCGCCTGCTCAATCAGAGCAGATATGAAATACTCTGCCCTGGATATCGCGTCCTGCAGGGATTCCATCTGCCCTGTAAGCTGGTCGCGGAACTCGTTAAGCTGCATCGCCAGTATATACCGAACGATCGACTGTTTGCTCTCAAAATGATAAAAAAAGGTGCCTTTCGCTATACCTGCCAGTGCACAGATCTCTTCTACGGGTGTGTGTTCATAGCCTTTTTCAGAAAACAAAGTGCGCGCGCTGCTCAGTATCAGCATTTTTGTGGCTCTCTCCACTGACATATCATCCTCCCTGCCCTTTTGCGGCATGTGAACTGCCGCAAGATATAAGATCATTATCGACCAAGGTCAGAGATTTTAAACCTCCGTGATGATTATATCAGTTGGCGAAGCACCGAGAAGCCGTCAACAATCTCAATGCGGGCAAAACCTGCGGGACGGATATCATAGTGGAACATATGGCTGCTTCCACCGTGCAGCAGCTCAGACAGCGCGGACAGTATAAACCCTTTGTGCGAGACAATCAGAACGCGCCGGTTGTCGTTTTTTTCAATTATACTATTAAGTGTGGCGGCAGTTTTTGTCAAGTAACTTTTTATATTATCGCCGCCGGGAAATGTAAAGCTCATATAATCGTCCATGTACGCCTGCCATGCATCGGGCATACGGCTTTTTATCTCGTCAGCGCTTTTGCCTTCGAAAGCGCCAAAGTTCATCTCCCGCAGCGATGATAAAAAAATTGCCTGGCTTCCGGGGGCAATCAGGCTCGCGGTTTGGCGGGCTCGAAGCAGCTCACTGCAATAAACGCGATCCGGCCGGGGCTTTGACAACAACCGTGCCGCTTTTTTTATGTCGGCAATGCCGCGCCTGGCCAGAGGCAGATCCAATCTACCGCAGTACACACCCGAAAAGCTGGCCTGTGTGGCGCCGTGCCTCACCAATATCAATTCTGTCACCGGCCGCTCCTATCGACTCACTCCAAAAACAAAGCGCCGTTCATATTTTGGCGCTGCATATTGGGGTTTCAGTCCATGTTCTGCATTCTCCTCCCCACGCGCAGCCGCACCATGGCACGCGCCAGCGTGATCTGGTTCTGCATGTATTCCTGGTAGCTTTGCTTTTGCCGCAGGCGTTCTTCGGCACGCTCCTTGGCCTCCTTCGCGCGCAGCATGTCGATCTCTTCCGGCCATTCCACAGCCTGCGAAAAAATAATGGTCTCATCAGGACGCACCTCCACAAAACCTTGCGACGTGGTGCATTCTTTCCATTTGCCGTCAATACACAGGCGCATGTCGCCGACAGAGATAGCCGACACCATGGGCTCGTGCATCTTCTGAATGCTCCAATAGCCATCCGGCGTTGGTATGATTACGCTCTCCACCTCGCCGTAAAAGAAGGTTCTCTCGGGGGTGATGATCTCCAGTATATACTTTGCCGGCATACCATATCCCTCCCCTTCAGGACTTTTTCGCCTTGACCTTCACGTCGTCGATATCGCCCGCCATAAAAAACGCGCCCTCCGGGATATCATCCACTTCACCGTCCACAATAACCCGAAAGCTCTCCACAGTGCGCTCAAGCGGCACGTATTTACCGGGGATGCCGGAGTACACCTCGGCTACCGACATGGGCTGCGACAGAAAACGCTGTATCTTTC
>CAZNVX010000595.1:0-1681 GCA_964576225.1 uncultured Christensenellaceae bacterium | reverse complement strand
GGTTACGCCGGTGCGTTTCGCCTGCTGCACCTGAGCGAGCCGCCCACCGCGGTTTTTGCTGCCAGCGAGCCTCTCTGCCGCGGCGCCATCATGGCTCTGCACGATTTAAAGCTCCGTTTGGGCAAGGATATATCGCTTGTGGGTTTCGACGACAGTGATTTGGCCCGCACAACCTCCCCTCCCGTCACCGTCGTCAGCCGCGCTGCCGGTGAAATGGGCAAAATCGGCGCCAACATACTGCTGGACAGGATACTCTCAGGCGCCGAATCCTCCGTCCCGCAGCAAGTCAGTCTTCCGGTCAGGCTGGTTGCAAGGGAATCCGTCAGGACGATAAAACCCGTGGCGTAATGGACGCCGTGTAATGGTTGGTTTCCTGTTCATCCCCGTCCGTCGGCTTTCAGGCAAACAAAAAGCGCCTGTCACAGCGCCCCTCTAAGCCTTACGATATCTGTATTCAGCCTTATTAGCGGTTAACCCTGTTGTACCACTCATACACGCGACGCGCGATATCACTAAGGGGTGCCTGTATCTGCACTGCGCCAATGTTTTGCGCCACCGCCGGCATGCCGTATACCACACAGGTCTTTTGATCCTGCCCGATCGTTTCCGCCCCCTGGTTTCTCATCGCCAGCAGGCCTTTTGCGCCGTCGCTCCCCATACCCGTCAGAATAATTCCCAGCGTTTGAATGCCCCGAAGCTTGGCCACCGAATCAAACAGCACATCCACGGATGGACAGTGTCCGTTAACCTTCTCGCCCGCACGGCACTCCACAAACAGGCCGCCACTGCGTCTGACCACAGTCATATGCATGCCGCCGGGCGCAATGAGCACCCGTCCGGACACCAATGCATCTTTGTCGGCCGCTTCCTTCACCTCCATCGCGCAGGTCTCATTCAATCGCTCGGAATAAAGCCGGGTGAACACAGGCGGCATATGCTGAACAATCACCATGCCCGGCAAATCATTGCCCAGCTCTTTGAGTATCTGAGCGGTGGCTTCAGTGCCGCCTGTTGATGCGCCGATGGCAATCAGATGGTTGTTGTTATTATGACCGCCTGATTTTTTGGCAATCTGGTTCTTGATGCCGATATGCTTGTGCTGCCCCACTTTGGCGATGGAAGCGATTTTAATCTTGATGGCCAGTTCGGATATGAACTGCCGCTTGTCCGCCTCGCTCCTGAGTGTTGATTTTGTGATAAAATCAACGGCGCCTGCGTTTAGGGCGTCAAAAACACTGCTGCTCACCGAGCTGACCACCACGACGGGCAGCGGATACTGCGGCATCAGCCTTTTCAAGAATTCGATGCCGTCCATGCGCGGCATCTGAATGTCGAGCGTCATCACGTCGGGGTCAAACTCCATGATCTTATCGCCTGCCTCAAACGCGTCAGCCGCTTTGCCAACGACATGCAAGCCGGAATCCTTTGAAAGCTCTGACGCGATGAATTCGCGCATAAACAGTGAATCATCCACAACGAGCACACGAATTCTTTTTTCAGCCATAGCTGTTACACAACCTTTTTATATACTGAAGGCATCACGAGTTTAAATTGACTGTCCGTGCGGTCGATGGTCTCCGACTGACCAATAAACAAATATCCGCCCGGTTCCAAAGCCCGATAGTATTTTTCCACCAGCTTTGTTTTCGTTTCTTCGTTAAAATAGATCATCACATTCCGG
>CAZNVX010000594.1:0-1685 GCA_964576225.1 uncultured Christensenellaceae bacterium | reverse complement strand
CGTGCGTTTCGGACTGGGCGAAGAATTTGGCATACCGGTGGGCAGCAGTGTAACGGGCAAAATGGCGACGGCGCTGCGCCGGCTCGGCTTTGATAAGATTTTTGACGTTGATTTCAGCGCGGACCTGACGATTATTGAAGAAGGTACGGAGCTGATCGGACGTATCAAAAACGGCGGCAAGCTGCCGATGATCACCTCATGCAGCCCGGGTTGGATAAAATACTGCGAGCACTTTTTCCCGGATTTCCTGGAGAATCTCTCGACATGTAAATCCCCTCATCAGATGGGCGGCGCTGTGATCAAGTCATACTACGCAGAAAAGTTCGGTATCGATCCGAAGGATATCTACGTGGTTTCGATCATGCCGTGCACAGCCAAAAAGTTTGAGAAGGAACGCGACGAGATGGCCGTGAACGGCCTGCGCGACGTGGACGCCGTGCTGACCACGCGTGAGCTGGCCCGCATGATCAAGCAAGCCAATATCGATTTTGCCCGCCTGCCCGAGAGTGATTTTGACCGTGTGTTGGGAGAATCCTCTGGCGCGGCTGTCATTTTCGGTGCGACAGGCGGCGTAATGGAAGCGGCATTGCGCACAGTGGCAGATCTGTTAACAGGTCAGGATTTAAAAGATATCGACTACGAATGCGTTCGCGGTATCGATGGCGTCAAAGAAGCCACACTCAATATTGGCGGTATGGAGATTAAAGTGGCGGTGGCCAGCGGCACCGGCAATGCCAAGAAGCTGCTCGAAAAGGTGCGCTCAGGCGAGAAATCCTATCACTTCATTGAGGTTATGGGATGCCCGGGCGGCTGTGTCACGGGCGGCGGACAACCTATCGTTTCCGCGCAGGACAAGCTGGATTATAACCCTTATGTGCTCCGCGCCAAAGCGACATACGCTGAAGATGCCGACAAGCCCAAGCGCAAGTCGCATGAAAATGAGGAAGTTAAAAAGCTTTACGAAGAATATCTCGGAGAGCCCAACGGGCACAAGGCGCACGAATTACTGCACACGCATTACCATGCGCGGCCCAAGTATCAGTAAACAAACTGGCAGCTTATCCGGAAGCAAAAACGGCAGAGAGTATACATGACCTCTGCCGTTTCTCTTTTTTTCTTTCTCAGCACGGTTATGCGCTATGCCCAGCCCTTGCAGACATCCACCCAGCCCGTGCAGTGTGAGTGCGCTTCCAGCTCGTCAATGCTGAGTTCAATGGCGCTGTTGGCGCTGCCACATGCCGGAAAAACCGTCTCGAACCGCTTCAGCGACTCATCCAGATACACGGACACTCCCTCACAAACACCGAACGGGCATACTCCGCCCACCGCATGGCCCACCATTTCGACCGCCTTATCCGGAGAGAGCATCTTTGCTTTCGCACCAAACTGCGAACGATATTTCGCGTTGTCGATGCGGGCATCGCCCGCCGTCACCACCAGTATGGCCTCATACCCGACAATAAATGACAGCGTTTTAGCGATGCGTTTGGGCTCACAGCCGAGCGCAGCGGCAGCCAGCTCCACCGTTGCGCTCGACGCCTCAAATTCCCGTATGCGGTCTGTCATGTTATGCTTATCAAAATACTCCCTGACTTGTTCTATTGCCATAGCGAGCTCCTGCTTTTTCGTGTTGCTTATCGTGCATCGCAGATCATCCCAGCACGCTGTCGGCCACGGCGTCAGCC
>CAZNVX010000593.1:0-1688 GCA_964576225.1 uncultured Christensenellaceae bacterium | reverse complement strand
CTATCATTCGTTGTCCCTCGAAGAAGCCCGGCTGGTGCTCAATGACGCCAAGGATCGGCTCGATGCCCTGACAGAAAGCCCCGGCACCAGTCAATAAGCAAAAAAGAGCTTTGGCATTGCCGGCTCTTTTATCCGGTTAGTCGAGTATGATCACCGCTACGATCTTGAGTGTTTCGTCATTTTCGTTGGACACGGAGTGAAAGCTCCCCCCGCCGCACACGCTGCAGTCGCCCTTTCTGAACGGGCGGATGGTGCCGTTGTCGTTTATAATGCCCTCGCCTTCCACCACATAGTAAATCTCTGTTTCGTTCGTATGGTCATGGCGCCCCACGCTGCATCCCTTCTCCAGGCACATCAGCGAGAACAGCCGCGATTTGGCCGGCAGATGCTCCTTGGGCACCAGCTGCACAAAATCGGTCGTCCCAAAACCGTCCCGAAGGCGCACCCTCGGTTCCACCGTCATCTCATCACCTTTAAAAAACATAAGCTTCTCCTTTATTGATTTATATTTTCTTAATTTTCCACACGAATTGTGTTGGCCACGCTGAGCACCTCAGGAATATAGGAGATGTCGTCCACCGCCCGCTTGACAGATATCTCCTTGGCTCTGTGCGTGACAAATATCAGCGGCACGCTCTCGCCGCTTTGGCCCTTCTGCATCACCGACGCGACGCTGACCTTGTGCTGCCCGAATACGCTGGCGATCTTGGCCAGCACGCCCGGCGTATCCTGAACGATAATACGCAAAAAGAATTCGCTTTCCCAGTTGTTTTCAAACGACAGCTCGGATGACACGTTGTCCTCGTTGTAGAAGGTGGTGTACCGGTGTTCGTCACGTCCCGCGGCATACACCACATCCGAGATCACGGCGCTGGCCGTCGGCATATCGCCTGCACCCCGCCCAAAAAGCATGATGTCGTCCACAATATTCCCGTGAAGATAGATCGCGTTAAACGCGCCGCGCACCGACGCGAGCGGATGCGTCTTGGGAATCATCGTCGGATGCACGCGCGCCTCAATCGTTTTGCCCCTCTTTTTGCCGATCGCCAGCAGCTTGACGGTATACCCGAGCTCGCTGCCGTATGCGATGTCCTCCGGCGTAATGCCCACGATGCCCTCCCGGTAAATGTATTCCACCGGCACGCGCGCGTGAAATGCCATTGAGGACAGTATCGAGAGCTTATACATGGCGTCAAAGCCCTCCACGTCGTTTTTGGGGTTGGCCTCCGCAATACCCAGCTGCTGCGCCTCCTTTAGCACCGCCTCATAGCTTGCGTTGTCCTGTTCCATTTTGGAGAGTATATAGTTGGTCGTGCCATTGATGATGCCCATCACCGTGGTGAGTTCGTTGGCCTGAAGGCTGTCCCATATCGTGCGCAGCACCGGTATGCCGCCGGCCACGCTTGCTTCAAAGTAAAACCCCGCGCCTTTTCTTTTTGCAGCCGAATTGAGCTCCGGCCAGTACCTCGCCACCAGCTCTTTGTTGGCCGTCACCACCGTTTTCCCTGCATCCAGAGCCGCCAGCACAAAATCCTTAGCCGGATGTATGCCGCCGATCAGCTCAATGACGATGTCAATGTCGGGATCCTGCGCGATATCCTGATAGAAATCATTCGCTTTGAGTTCGTCGGGTATGTCGATCGCATATTCCAGAGCCAGTACCTTCTTCAGATTCAGAGAGATCCCCT
>CAZNVX010000592.1:0-1688 GCA_964576225.1 uncultured Christensenellaceae bacterium | reverse complement strand
TCGATATTCTGCTCATGCCGTATCGACCAGTTTGAAGAGGCGCTGGTAAGGGCCGCTAAGGCCCGGCCCGATGTGATACTGGTGGAGGCGTCCGGGCTGTCGGACCCCACCAGCATCGGCAGGCTGTTGCGCGGTGATGCTTACAAAGACATCGCGTTTATGGGCAGCGTGTGTCTGGTGGATGCTGTGAACTTTGAGAAAGTGATTTCGACGGCGCGTGTGAGCAAAAAACAACTGTCCGTGAGCGATGTGGTGATCATCAACAAGACGGACCTGGTGACGCCGGAGCGGGTGGATGCGGTGGAACGGCTGGTGCGGCAGCATAAGCCGGATGCCGCCATTTACCGCACAAGCTTTGGCGCGATACAGCCCGGGTGGCTGCAACCCAGAACGGCTGCCGAGAAGGACGCGGCGTTTGCCTGCCACACCAAGGATGTCGGCCTGCAGAAGATCACCATTGCTCTCAAAGACACGATGACGTTTGAGCAGCTGGAGAGATTCCTGAACATGTTTATCGAGGAGACCTACCGCATCAAGGGCTTTGTGTGCCTTGAGGGCAAAACGGCGCTGGTGGACTGTGTGGGCGCGAACCTGGCTGTGACGCCGTATAACGACAAAACGGTGCGCTGCAACCGCATCGTGGCGCTGGCCGGCCAGGGCATGGCGATGGAGGCGTCGATACGCAAAGCGGCGGAGTGGTATCCGGACTGTGTGCAGAGTATCGAGCTGGGGGACTGAAAAGGGGAGATAATAAGGGAGATGTAAAAAGGGCGGGCGCATTTGATAAGGTGCAGCCTGCTTTTTTGTAACCAGCACCCTTAAAGGCGTCAGGCCCTTTTTCGCTTGACAAAAACAGGCCCGAAAACTATCCTAATACACAAAGACGATTTTGATTATACAGGAGTTTTCAATGAAGAAGTATTATATCACGACGCCGATCTATTATCCCAGCGATAACCTGCACATCGGCCATTCGTATTGCACGGTGGCGGTGGATGCGCTGGCACGGTTCAAGCGCCAGACGGGCTATGACGTGATGTTTCTGACGGGCACGGATGAACACGGCCAAAAGATTGAGCGCGTGGCCGGTGCCGCCGGAAAACAGCCCAGGGAGTATGTGGACGGCATCGTGGCGGGCATACAGTCTTTGTGGGAGCTGATGCAGATATCCAACGACGATTTTATACGCACCACCGAGGAGCGTCATATAAAGACCGTTCAGAAGATATTCAAAAAGCTATACGATAAGGGCGACATATACAAGGACACCTATGAGGGCTGGTATTGCACCCCGTGCGAGGCGTTCTGGCTGGAGCGGCAGCTGACGGACGGCAAGTGCCCTGACTGCGGCCGGCCGGTGGAGATGGCCAAGGAGGAGGCGTACTTCTTCAAGCAAAGCAAATACGCGGACAGGCTGATAAAATACATCGAGGATCACCCTGAGTTTATCCAGCCCGAGAGCCGGCGCAATGAGATGCTCAACAACTTTCTGCTGCCCGGCCTTGAGGACCTGTGTGTGTCGCGCACGTCGTTCAAATGGGGCATACCGGTGGATTTCGATCCGGATCATGTGGTGTATGTGTGGATTGACGCTTTGTCCAACTATATTACGGCACTGGGGTATCTCTCGGACGACGACGAAAAGTTCAAACAATACTGGCCGGCGGATGTGCATATCGTGGGCAAGG
>CAZNVX010000591.1:0-1696 GCA_964576225.1 uncultured Christensenellaceae bacterium | reverse complement strand
GGCTGGCCGACCGCGCAGACGCCTATCCGTCGCAGTTGTCCGGCGGACAAAAGCAGCGCATCGCCATCGTGCGCGCGCTGTGCATGAACCCGGACGTGATGCTCTTCGACGAGCCGACCTCCGCGCTGGACCCCGAAATGGTGGGCGAGGTGCTCGACGTGATGAAGTCCTTGGCGGTGGGCGGTATGACGATGGTGGTCGTCACGCATGAGATGGGCTTTGCCCGCGAGGTGGGCACACGCGTGCTGTTCATGGACGAGGGCCGCATTGTGGAAGAGAATACACCCGCCGCCCTGTTCGATAACCCGCAGTCCGACCGGCTGAAAACCTTTCTTGCAAAAGTACTGTGATCAAAACACGAAGCGCGCCGGCGCTTCCTTTTTTTGTATTCCCTCTCCCGCTGCAGCACCAGCTCAGTTCATTGGCTGCATCGCAAAAAAAGAAGCCGCCATGCAGCAGCCGCTTCTCCTTACCCCCCGTTCTTCTATATTTGTCAATTGGCTAAAAACGCCTTCAGCTTTGAGAATTCCGTGTTGAAGTCGGACGGCTGCACGATCGCCATCCCTTTATAATTGCCGTTCTTATAATCCTGCGGATAACGGAACTTCTGCAAATCGCTGTTTTGCATGCCCCTGACGGCTTTGGCCAGATCCAGCATAGTGCCCACCGGCATATCCGTGCGCACATACTGCGACATGACGCTGATCAGCCCGGGTATCTCCCCCACGCTGACGTTCTTCATCTCCGTAAACAGCTCATTGAGCACGTTCTGCTGCCGACCGATGCGCGCCGCGTCCCCCCCCGGATGGCGGACACGCATATATGCCACGGCCTGCCGGCCGCTAAGATGCTGCAGACCGGAATTTCTGATGTTCGAAACCTTGCCCCGGGGAGATAAGCCGTTGGCTTCATTGATGCATATGTTGAGCCATTCCAGTTCATTTCTCTGCACGTCAATATTCACGCCGCCCAGCGCGTCCAGTATATCCTCCATGCCAAAGAAGTTAACCACCATGTAATAGTCCGGCTTCAAACCGAAGCTCTGATAAAACGTTTTTTTCGCCAGATCGATGCTGCCAAAACCGTACGCCGTATTGAGCTTGTTCCTGCCGCGACCGTCAATGTCCACCAGCGTGTCACGCATGAACGACACGAGCTTGATGGTTTTCTTCTCGGTGTTAACGCGCAGATACATCATCACATCCGAACGCCCCGTGAACTTGCTGCTGTCGCGGTTGTCCACGCCGATCATCAGTATGTCGGTCTCTTTCTGGCTCTTGCCGATTTCGGAGACATTCCCCTGGTCAAACGTGACCTCGGGCAGGCCCTCCACGTCGTCAGTCTCCACATCGTCTAGGGCTATGCTCTCCTCAAAGCCAAGGTCTCCCCAAATCTTTGAATAGTTCGCATAGACTACGATCACACACCCAATCAGCGCCGTCATCAGCACGCACAGCGTCACCACCAGCGCGCGTACGGCCTTGTTCTTGCGCGGTTTTGGCCTGTGCTTTTGTGGCTGTCTGAAATCTTCTATGTCGATATGCATTTTGTTGCCGGTATCGTCCATTTACATCTCCCTGCCAAATCAAATTTATTTGGAATCAGCGGCTCACTTGAATGCTCCTATGCGTCTTAAACCGACGTCACACAACCGCTTATTAATAGACTATATTATTTGACACATAAAACGCCGGAT
>CAZNVX010000590.1:569-1698 GCA_964576225.1 uncultured Christensenellaceae bacterium | reverse complement strand
AGAAATTGCTGCTGGTTGTTCTCGTAATAGCTATGGTTAGCGTTTCGTTTGTGGCATGCGATTCCGCTGCGCAGCCACCCGCTCCGCCAGCCGATCAACCGGCCGCCGAAGCGCCTGCGGCTGAACAACCGGCTGCAAATGAGGGTACGGCTCCAGCGGCCGCGCCGAAGGGTCTTTACGGAAGCCCGGACGAGTCGTATTATATGTGCGTGTTCGTTTCCGGCGTTGAGTACTGGTTCCCTGTATATGCCGGCTTTAAGGAATGCGGCAAAATATTGGGTGTGCAGACCTACTATGACGGCACAACAGAGTACGAAGCCCAGGCACAGCTTGAAGTGTTCGACAACATTCTGGCCAAGAATCCGACGGGTATTTATCTCTCGCCCATCAACGCCGATCCATTTGTGGAACCCATCAACAGAGCCATAGAGCAGGGCGTTGTGGTGGCGACCTTTGCATCCGATTCACCGGATTCCAACAGGCCGATCTATATCACGTCCGACAATGTGAACGAAGGCACGTTTGCGGCCCGCCAGATGGCTGCGGACATGGGCGGCAAAGGCAAAGTGATGACGCTCACCAATCCCGGTCAGACGAATCATGATATCCGTACCGATACGTTTGTTTCTGTGATTAAAGCTGAGTTCCCCGACATCGAAGTGGTCGCGCAGGAAGTGTCCAGACAGGATCCGGATGCGTCTTATACGGCTGTGATGACTGTGGCTCAGATTCACCCGGATCTTGGCGGTGTGTTTATGCCTGAAGCCAACTCTGGCATGGGTGCTGCTCGTGCGGCGGTTGAGCTGAACAGCGGCCTGCGCGTGCTGTGCTGCGACGTGAACGCAACAATTCTCGACATGATTAAAACCGAAGAAATCTGGGGCGCGATCAACCCGAATCAGAGCAATCAGGGCTACATGGGTATGCTGCTGCTGTTCCTTGCCGCGCATCCGGAATTCACAACCTTTATGAGTCCTGACGAGGATATGGGCAAGTCGGCTATCCAGATTCCGTTCCTTGACAACAGCCTGAATATTGTGCAGGCGGATACAGCGGACTACTTCTATGTGGACAAGTATGCGGAGAAATTGGGATACTCCAGCGTAGAAGACATGCTGTCTCCTCATAT
>CAZNVX010000590.1:0-559 GCA_964576225.1 uncultured Christensenellaceae bacterium | reverse complement strand
CGTGATTAAATAAGATAAAACCGTAAAAGCAAGCCCGGAAACGGGCTTGCTTTTTTAAACGGGAATGCGCTGTGCATCAATACAAATACATATATACAGATCAGAGAGGCACTGCTTAATGAAAGGCTGAAAGAGCCTTTTACGGGTAGGGATACGATGACACTGGCCTCGTGACGCATGGTCATTCTGACAATAAATTAGTATTGACATATGTCATGAAAATAGTTATTATAATAACTATCAGAGCATATTCAACACAATTGTTTCCACGCAGCGTCAATACTTCTTTATAAAAAGAATTACGATTTCGTTTTTAATAATGGGTAAACGGAGGTAGAAGTTAGTGGCAGAATACGCATTGGAGCTTAAAGGAATAAACAAATCCTTTGGCCCGACGCAGGTTTTGATTGATGTGGACTTTTCTGTTCGGAAAGGGGAGATTCACGCCCTGATCGGCGAAAACGGCGCTGGTAAATCCACATTGATGAATATCACGTATGGGCTGGTTAAGCCGGAGAGCGGTGAGATAATTGTAAATGGCAAGCCCGTGGATGTAAAG
>CAZNVX010000589.1:0-1703 GCA_964576225.1 uncultured Christensenellaceae bacterium | reverse complement strand
CTCTTATACACTCCACTTATACCGATTTGCACAAGCAATTCGATATATACCATAATTATGACGGAATCAATAATGTGAAAACCATCAACGATAATGCCGGTACACAACCAGTCAAGGTCGGCCCCCATATCATCGAACTGATCAAATTCTCCAAGGACTGGCACGCGAAGACAAATGGAACTGTCAATATCGCATTGGGTCCGGTGCTCAGCATCTGGCGTGACTACCGAGAGACGGGGATTGAGGACCCGCAACATGCTCAGCTTCCGCCCTTGGCCGAGCTGGAAGCGGCCAACGCCCATACAAATATAGATAACATCATCATCGATGAAGAGGCGTCCACCGTATATCTTGCGGACAAGCATATGCGCCTTGACGTGGGTGCCGTTGCCAAAGGATACACGACGGAGGTGGTCGCCAAACTGCTGATGGAAGCAGGCTATGATTCCGTGCTGATAAGCGCTGGCGGGAACGTTCGCGCCATTGGCGGTCCAATGGACTCAAAGCGCAAAAAATGGGGTGTGGGTATCAAGGATCCCGAAAGCCCGCTTGCCGGCTCCACAGATGAGCAGAATCTGCTGGATGTGGCCTTTGTCACCGATTTATCCGTCGTGTCCAGCGGCGTTTATGAGCGCTTTTATGTTGTCGGCGAAAGGCAGTATCACCACCTGATCAATCCCGAAACGCTGATGCCCGGTGATTATTATAGGGCCGTGACGGTAATCACGGAAGACTCTGCACTGGCAGATCTGCTGTCCACCGCACTTTTTCTCATGCCTCCGGAAGACAGCTTGGAATACGTGAAAAACCTGGAAGGTGTGGAAGCTATATGGGTGATGCCGGACAATGAGCTGATTTATTCGCCCGGTATCAAACCACTTCTCAGAGATTTGGGCGGCGCGACCAGCACCTGATAAAAAGCACGGTGGCCGACGATCATTCTGCCGGCCACCGCGTCAATCTCCTATTCTTCATCATCATCTTCGTTGGCATTCTGTTGCACAGCCGCCGGAGATCCATCTGATTCCGGACTGTGCGTCAAAAAATACTCATACAGATAGTTTGTATCAGTCATTCTCATCCTCCCTAAATTCTAAAATGTCTCCAGGCTGACAGCCCAGCTCCACGCAGATCGAATTCAATGTCGAAAAACGTATGGCTTTAGCTTTCCCCGTTTTCAGTATTGATAAATTGGCCTTTGTGATTCCCACCTTTTCAGAAAGCTCGTTGAGTGAGATTTTTCTTTTGGCCATCATAACATCTAGGTTAACAATAATTGCCAATTCTGTCCTCCCATCTCAAATCGTCAAATCGTTCTCATCTTTGAGCCGTATCGCCTTATCAAAAACGGCGGCCAGTGTTTGACAGAACAGGCTGGCCAAAACAGCAAGCACTGCCACCACAGGCGTCAATACCGTGAAATCCAAAAAGGTTTTAACGATGAGCACAAGCCCGGCCGCGGCGCAGAGATACGACGTATACTTTAAGTACAACACATTACAAAAAACAAAAGGCGAGTGAATAATCACGGTCTTCAACAACTTCTGGAGAAAGAAAAGAATGAACCAGGCGCAAATGCTGCACAACTCAAGAAACGCAAAGCTCAGCCATTTGTTCTGCGCAGCGCCGGAAAAAAAGCTGTCGACAATGTGCTGATTCATAAACACGACAATGAAAGGCAAAGCAATGATAAAAACCAGCCC
>CAZNVX010000588.1:0-1713 GCA_964576225.1 uncultured Christensenellaceae bacterium | reverse complement strand
TGGCTACACCTCCATCACATCTGCAATGATGATCGACGGCATGAAAACAACCGTTTATGGCAGCTCAGCGCGGCTGCTGATGTTTGATACCGAAATTCTGGCCGCGGCGCCGCGCCTGATGCAGGCGTCAGGCCTCGGAGACATGCTGGCCAAATACAACGTGCTGGTAGACTGGAGGCTGGGCAGCGTGGTGGCCGGCGAAGTGTACTGCCCGCTGTGCGTACATCTTGTGGAAACGGCGCTGCAGCGCTGCACAGACGCGATGGACAGCATACTCGCCTGCACACAGGCCGGTATGGAAGCGCTCATCGAAGCGCTCATACTGGCCGGCCTGACTGTGCTGATCGTCGGTAACACGCGCACCGTTGCGTCCGTCGAGCATAACATGTCACATTACTGGGAGATGATGTCGCTCGCTTACGGCACACCGTCGCCGTCGCACGGCATCAGCGTGGGCATTGGGCTGATCTATACGCTGCTTTACCACGACATGCTGCGCAGCGCCGACCTGTCTGGTATCGATAAGCATGCCATTAAAAAGGCGCGCATGACGCAGCAAGAAAAGAGAGCCTATCTGATCGAGAATTATCCGCCCGGCATCGGCGAGGAGGTCATGGCGGCCAATGCCGACTGGTACATCACCTGGGAAGAGCAGGAGCGGCGCATCGACGCGCTGAGTGCTTATCACCAGCAATACAAAAAAGACTGCGCGATTCTGCCCGATTACCGTGACATCATCCGGTACCTGGCGCATTTCGGCGCGCCCACCAGCGCGTCCAAGGCGGGTATCAGCCGCGAAGCCCTCAATAAAACGCTGCTGGTGACCAGAGACTACCGCAAGCGCTACAGCATTTCCGAAGCGCTGCACGAGCTGGGGATGCTTGAAGCCTGCGCCGACAGAATACTCGACATGGAAAACAACCTGTAACAACTTATAAAAGGCCGCCCGCGAAACGTTTCGCAGGCGGCCTTTTTAAGTGCCCCGAATTAAACCGGGCGTATCACGATTCTCTCGGATGCGGTATCCACTTCCTCCAGCACCAGCAGCGTCCGGTAATTGTCCACCAGCTTCTTTTCCGGCACACGCGTCGCAATTGCCGTGCCGCAGCCCACAACAGTAATGGAGAATTCCTTCATCATCTCGCAAAGCGCATGCACCGTGCCGCCCCCCGCGATAAAGTCGTCAATCAGCAGCGCCTTCTGACCCGGGCTCACCGCCCGCTTGGACATCGACATGGTCATCATACGCCTGGAGGACCCGGTCAGGTAATTGATCGTGACCACCGAACCTTCGGTGATCTTCAGGTCACGCCGCGCGATCACCAAAGGCTTGGCAAGCGCGCGCGCCACACTGAATGCCAGCGCGATGCCTTTAGTCTCCACCGTGGCCACAAAATCCGGATTGGACCGCGCATACATGCCGGCCAGTATTTCTCCCATCGCCGCCACATGCTGCGGGTTTGAGAATATGTCCACCGTATAGATATAACCGCCGGGCAGTATGCGTGACGGGTCGGACAGCAGATTTGCGATTTTCTGCAGCGCATCCGTCTTTTGCACTGCCGTGGGCGCCGGCACAAACCGCACGCCGCCGCCCGCCCCCAGCGACACCTCAATATCGCCCTGCGCATACTTTTTGAATAGGCTGCGCAGTATCGCGATATCCTCACTCATCGTCGATTTGGCCGCGCCAAACATGTCACAAAACACCTT
>CAZNVX010000587.1:0-1724 GCA_964576225.1 uncultured Christensenellaceae bacterium | reverse complement strand
AGCTGGGTCATGAGCTTTCCCAGCGAGCTTGAAGCTTTTCGCGCGTACGCTCAAATATTTCCGGACACCTGTCTGTTGTTGGTTGACACCTATGACACCCTGAAAAGCGGCGTGCCCAATGCCATTAAAGTTTTTGAGCAGTTGAGAGAGAAGGGTCACAAACCTGTGGGGATTCGCCTTGATTCCGGAGACCTTGCGTATCTGAGCAAAAAGGCGCGTGCCATGCTGGACAGCGCAGGCTTTTCTGATGTAAAGATTTTTGCGTCCAGCGATATTGACGAATGGTTGATACGTGATATGAAGCTGCAGGGCGCCCGGATAGATGTATGGGGCGTAGGTACAAAGCTGATCACAAGCGACGGCTGCCCTGCCTTGGGGGGCGTTTACAAGCTTTCTGCCGAAATAGCTGATGGTGAAATTGTTCCCAAGATCAAAGTCAGCGACAATGTCGAAAAAATCACCAATCCGGGCTATAAGAAGCTGACACGCCTGTATGATAGTTACACAGGCAAAAGCATTGCTGATTTGATCATGCTGGACGAAGAGACCATAGACGATAATAAACCTTTAACAATATTTCATCCTGTCGACACCTGGAAACGCATGCGGCTGAGCAATTTTTTCACTAAGGATCTGCTGATTCCCGTGTTTATTGAAGGTAAACAAGTCTATGAATCACCGCCGCTCATGGAGATACAGGCCTATTCCCGGAATGACCTTGAAACCTTTTGGGATGAGATCAAGCGCCTAATAAATCCGCAGGAGTATAAGGTGGACCTTTCGGCAAAGCTTTATGAGCTGAAGAAAACGCTTCTTGAACAATGGGCCAACTGAGTACGATGTTTTGATATATATAGACATAAGACTGCGCATCGCCCGACATTTATTTTCATCCGGCGATGCTATTCTTTTTCTGAGGTGGTCTTATGTACGATTTGAAAAAAACAATCTTTGGGTGTTACCGCTCCGAAGACGTGAACATGCTGATCAAGAAAATAAAAGAAGATTATGAGGTGTGTTTGAAACAGCAAAAGCAGCGTATCCTCGAGCTTCGGGAAGAAAATAGAAGGCTGTCAGCTGCGGCTGAACAGTATCGCCTAAATGCGCAGTATTTCATGGATGTGATCTTGGAAGCTGAGCAGTCCGCCAAGATGATCAGAGAACAGGCGCAAATTAAATCGCTCCAGCTTGTGGCACAGGCAGAGAAAAAGTGCCTGGCATTACGTGCTGAGGCTGAACTCTGCAGCCGTCGCTTGATGAAACTTAAAAAGGCGGTTGAGTCCGTGTATCTTGCGGCCTGCAAAGCCGCTGACACGCAGTGCGCCGCACCCGATGATGCAATCAGCTCGGCGGCGCATAGGGTGCTCAGCGTCAAAATGCATTAACTCCCTATTTGAATCCTGTACAGTACCCTTTTCAAACGGTATAATTGAATCAAGACACGACGGAGGCAAATCTTTTGAGTATCATTTTTGACGCAATTCAGTTTATTGAAACATCTCTGCTTTTTTCTGCTTTTCTTTTTTGCACGATCATGTTTATCAGAACAAAAGACAAACTGACTCGGCGCACACTGCTTGTACTCGCCCCTGTTTCAGTGCTGTTGTTTATTTCATATATGTATAGCCTCAGCTACCGATATCAGGATATCGATAACGAAAACTTGACCTGGCTGTCCCCATTGTTTGCCCTTATCGTTATTGCATTGGTTATGCTTTCCATAT
>CAZNVX010000586.1:0-1724 GCA_964576225.1 uncultured Christensenellaceae bacterium | reverse complement strand
GGGACGAAACGACACATATGGCAGTGCGCCTGACAGCTTTGCGGACACGGGGCTGGTGGAGCCGCCGAAGATCAATGACTTTGATATTGGCGACGAAAAGCACATGACTGATGGGGAAGCGGGATATGTGCTGGCGGAATTGACAAAGCAAAGAGACCATGTGGAGAAACTGGGCAGGCGAAGCACGCCATATGCCGAATTCGACACTTTTCCGGATAGAACGGAATACTATGCCGCAGCGGATGAAGCCAACAAGAAGATGGTGGAAGAATTGAATAAAAAGATTGATGCGGTCAGCACTCGGCTGGGAGACAAGTATATGACATATAAAAATAACAGCGGGTTAAATGCAAAACATTATTACAACTCAACTACCATCAGTGATGATGAACTGGCTGAAGAAGCCATAGCCAGATCGATTCTTAAAGGTAAGAACAGGAATCAATTACAGATCATAAGTTGTGGGGTGGATGAGGATCTTTCAATAACCGTGGGAGCTGTGGATGAGGAGAAACGGACTCTTGAGCTTGGTGATATTAATAAACTACAGGACATTGTAATGCGATTAAATGATAAAGCGAGCATAAGCTTTCCGTTTGTTGGAACATTAATGAACACATTTCAAGGTGTTCTGATGGAAGTCAAGGACTTGGTTGTTAATGGAATTCAAGGTGCGAGTCCTACTGAGTATGCAACTGAGGCAGGGAGGTACATCACTTTTGATTTGAAAGTATACTCGGAAGTGGACGACAAAATATTTACACTCAAATATTTTCGATATCCAAGCGGTTTAAAGCACAGTCATGTATATGTCATGGATTAAGGAGACGTTATGTTAAGAAGAAAGATGATAATGATTGTTATCTTATTAGTCGCAGGTTTGCTTGCGACAGGACTCTATTTCCTTTTGAATCCGAAACAAAAGACTACTATAGTACCTTTGGAAATAGAAGTGGCATCTGTCGAACAGGCATATGATATTGCATATGGATATGCCAGTAATATCAGTCCCAATCCTGATCTATATTTCTATGGTGTAACTCTATTTGGGAAAGAACACATACTATCTGAAAAAGCAAGTGGTTACTTTTTTAATTTTGATGGTATGGATAATAATTATCAAAACATGCTGGCGTTTTGGATTACTATTGTCCCAGAGGACATGGAGATGACAGTGGTTCAGGAAAGGGACAGTGCTTACTATACGTATACCTCATTAATTGAAAAGCCTGTAGAAATCGATATAAAAGCTATTGTGAATAAGGCTTTAATTGGGCAGGAAATGGGTACTCTTGAACAGATACTGGAAAAGGATCCGGATACAAAAATATCCATATTAAGAAAACCGTTTTTGTATACGGATAGTTACACATTTAAAAAAATATGGGATGTGAAAATTACGACTTCCGGGTCAGAAAAAACAATCGAAGGCGTAGAGATGACCAATTGAATACTGGTTTAATCACTGCTCCAGTGGCCTATTCTTATGCTCAATATATAATACTGATTTACCAAAGATATCGCAGAGGCGGAGAAGCAGCGGGACATGCTCAAGACGCAGCTGGGGCAGGTGATGGGCGCGGACATCCGCGGACAGCGGGGCAACCAGCTGACGCAGGGCGACGGCGGAGGCTATATCGACGGCATGCTGCACGCGTATGGGAACATGGGCGACGGGGTGAAAGCTGAGCAGGAGAGGAAGAACGAGGCGGCGGCGTATCAGG
>CAZNVX010000585.1:0-1728 GCA_964576225.1 uncultured Christensenellaceae bacterium | reverse complement strand
CCGCAGGATTCATAGCGCAGACCCACCTTCATCCCGTGTCACACATGACGATTGCAGGTGGTGAGCCATTCATTGTGCTTTTGAGCATAATTTATGCCATTTAGAACTGTCTGACCCTGGTTCTATAAAAAATCGCGATACAGACTCAATTACGGAAGCAAGTCATTTACGGTTTCCGGTCAATAAGATTGGATATTCTGGATATAGATTAGCCAATTTACCAAATCCATTCCATGTATGAATATACCTGTCAGGATTGCCTTCTATATACCAAGAAGATAGATATTCAACTGAGTGGTTTGGGTATTCATCTTCTGATAACAAAGACAGACCACTTAGCTCATTCTTTTCTGAAACCCGACATGTTTCTCGAGACGCATTCCCACTGGTATAAACCACAACCAGCGCTTGAAGATCATCGTAGTAAAGCCTAAGGTCGCAGATAAGACGATTTGTTGCATGTATTGAGAAGATAACTGAGTCTGGTTCTCCATAGACCGCAAAAAAATCTTCAATCGACAAATTACGAGTCCGGATCCTAATCTTAGTTAATTCATTGTCGGCAGAAAACACAAAATCAACAAAATAAATTGAGCTTGGTATCAAGTGATAAGTGTATACCTCCTCATAAAAACCCTTATCATTTGAATATTCAGCAAATATTGGATTGGATTCACGTTCATGGTCAAACATTTCAAACGTTCTCATGGTGGCAGATACATCTTCTTTAGAGGATATTCCTGGTTTCAATCCAAGATATGTCCATCCGTCCTGGGTTTCAACCAGAGCATCGAATAATTGGCTCTCTTCTTTAGCACAACCAGCAATTAGTATAGCTACAACGAATAAGAGTAGAAGATTCGTTTTCTTCACAATAATTCTCCTATTACTTAGCAAGGTCAACAATAAGAATTTCAAAATAGGTTTGGAGTTGAGGAGGAATGGTCCACCTTCGTTTCACCCGTATCCGCGCTGGTCATGGTCTCTATTCCACCCCGCAATCGCTTCGATGTTTCCATTATACAGACATTTCGCTCCCCGCCAAGCCTTTGTTCGGTGAAAAACGGGCTGGGGCATACATACACTGCGAATGACTATAACCGTTGCCGTATTCCATCTGGCCGGGAAAGCGCTATAATGGAAGAAAGTCACAGGAGAGAAGCCTATGCTGGAATCACTGGGAGCGATCGGGGCGCTGGGCGACCTGGTAGAAAAACTACTCAAGGCGTATCAGAAAGCCAACAAGGGCAAGCTGAGCACCATGCGTGCGGTGCTGACCGAAATGCGCCTGAACTTTGAGCGCATTGATGATTATTTCCGGGGCGGCAACCCCATCCATCAGGTGATCCGCACGCTTTCGGTGACGGCATTGAAAGAAGCGCTGTTTGACAGCGACTTCGACTTCAACAACTTTAAGCGCAAAAAGATCCGTGTCCGCAAATTGTTTGAGGATCCCGACTATTTTTACTTGAACTATGACGGCTGGACGACGGAGCGCATGTTCAACAACCTGTATGAAAAGATCGTGCGCCTGCAGGAGATCAGCCGCGAATATGGTGATAATCCACGCTATCGCCTGGGCGTACGGTTGGGCAACATCCGTAAGATGATGGTCCTGCTGCTTTTGCACCTGCAGGCGTGAAACAGGGATCCGTCATTCATGAGTGGAGCTAATGTCCTTGCTGGGCGGGTGGTGATAGGCGTCTTTGTAAGGGCGGTAAATTCAGT
>CAZNVX010000584.1:0-1730 GCA_964576225.1 uncultured Christensenellaceae bacterium | reverse complement strand
CCGGTCTATACCGCGCGGGATGCGGCTCACGCGCGCCTTTGTGACATGATCCGCTCAAACCAGCCGTTGCCGTTCACACTGGCTGACAGCGGCATCTTTTACGCCGGCCCGTGCCCCGACAAGCCCGGGCGTGTTATCAACTCATGCGGGCCCACCACGTCGTCGCGCATGAACGCATATGCCCCGATATTGTACGATTTGGGCCTCAGATTTGTAATCGGCAAAGGCCCTGTCTCCGACGACGTCCGTTGCGCCATCGTCCGGAACAGCGCCGTTTATTTTGCCGCGGTCGGCGGCGCCGGCGCGCTGATCGCTTCACGCATTATAAAGGCAGAGGATATCGCGTTTCCCGAACTGGGTACGGAAGCCATACGGTTGGTCACGTTCGACCGCGTGCCGCTCATCGTTGCGATGGACTGCCGCGGCCATAGCGTGTATGACCAGCCCGTCTACATCACTGACAACAAGGAGCAACCATGAATTTTCGACACAGACTGATCATCCCCACCTCCGATCTTGCCATTGGCCTTTGCGGCGTATACCTTGCGACATATCAGATCTCGCTGCGCCCCATAGCCCAGACGTTCGGCCTCGACCCGCTGTGGATGGGTATTCTTGTTGCCATACAATACATCGGATTCTGCCTTCCGCCGTTATTTCTGGGCACGCTGTCCGAAAAGATCGGCAAAAAGGGCGTTGTCACCATTGCCCTTCCGCTGATGATCCTTGGCGCGCTGCTCATCAGTTTAACCAGCAGCTTATGGATTTTTATTGCGGGCATACTGCTCTGCGGCGCCGGTTACAGTGTGGCGGAAGCCACGCTGACCGCAACCCTGGGCGTGGAATTCAAAGAAAAATCGGCGTTTCATCTGGGCATGTCACAGGCCTTTTTCAGTATCGGTGCCGTGCTGGCTCCTTTTTGGTGCAGCGCCTTGTTTAACGCGGGCTATACCTATCACCATGCCTTCGGTATTGTCGCCATTGCGCTGATCGTGACGTTCATACTCTTCCTGTTCACCAGGCATCAAAACGACATCAGAGGCAGCGCGCAGGCAGGCATCGGGGCCGCTTTGCGTTTTTTCACCAGAAAGACGTTTATATTCCTGGCTGTCGCCATGTTTATGGCCATCGGCATTGAGGAAACCGTCGCTTTCTTCGCCGACAGTTATGTGGCGCTGACACTGGTTGCGCCCGACTTCAGCGCTTTGGCGCTCAGCCTGTTCTGGGTTGGCATGATACCGCCGCGGCTGTTTCTCGGCGCCATCAGACTGCCTCACAGAAAAACATTTATGATATGCGGCGTGGGTATGACCCTCTGCTCGCTTGCTATTATCGTGGTTCCGTCTCTTGAGATCCGACTGGCTATGTTCGCGCTTCTGGGTGCTTTCAACGGGCCGATTTGGCCCATCATCATGGATATTTCGGCCAAGAAATATCCCGCAAACGCAGGCGCGGTGTCCAACGTCATGATGTCGCTGGGGTGTCTGGGCGGCGCTGTCACGCCGCTGGTTGCAGGCGCGTTGGTGACAGGCATCAATTTTGTTCCCGTATTTATCGCGTCAGCTTTTTGCGGCGTGGTAATGGCCGTTTCATTTATGCTTGCCGACAACGCGCGTAAACCAAACAAAAACACTTGAAATAGGTTGTGCAATGCTTTATAATAGCACTCGCAATGTTTTGATGCCGCTATAGCTCAGTAGGTAGAGCACATCCATGGTAAGGATGGGGTC
>CAZNVX010000583.1:0-1733 GCA_964576225.1 uncultured Christensenellaceae bacterium | reverse complement strand
TCCTTCTACCCAGATCGTTTCTATCAGGTCATTATACCGGTTGATAATCAAACTGATTTCCCTGAGCAGCTCCTGTGCCTCAGGCCTTATATCCACCCTGGCCGAGTCAAACAACGCCGAATCAGTCATGCGGATCAAAATGGTGTCAAAGTTTTTTTCAGCCTTTAGAAGCGACTCCAGGTTGTTGTTTCTGATATAGGCCTGAATCATCTCAAACAGCTCTTCAAACCGGCGTATCCGCTCTGCCAAGCCCGCGTCCGTTGCCTGCGCGCTGGCGCTTGGCGTCGGCTGCGCCGTTTCCTGCGTCCTCGGTATATCCCAGTTCGTGTTGTCTAAGGGATCTGTCTGCGCTTTCACATCACCGGTTGTCAGCTCCTGTATCGCCACGAAAGGCGTGCCCGACAGGGAACTGACGATTTGCTCCCATTTTTGCGCATCAATGGTTGAGAAAGAAAACAGCAGGACAAAGAAAGTCAGCAGCAGCGTCACCATGTCGCCATATGTATTCATCCATGCCGGCGCCCCTTCCTCATCAGGCGTCCCGGGCTTCTTTCTACCTGCCATCCTGTGGTATCTCCTTCACTTCCGGGTTGGGCATATCCTCCGCTTTCTTCAGGTCCCGGCGAGACAAGAATGCCGTAAGCTTGTCTTTGATGATGCGCGGGTTCTCGCCGTCCTGTATGGAGAGCAGCCCCTCCATAAACAGCTCCTTTTGCAGGGCTTCAGCGTCGCTCTGTGCCTTGAGCTTTTTTGCCACCGGCGTAAATACCAGATTGGCCAGCACCACACCGTAGAACGTCGTGATGAGCGCCACCGACATGCCCGGCCCCAGCGCGCTGGCATCGTTAAGATTCTTGAGCATGTTGATCAGGCCGATCAGCGTTCCGATCATGCCGTAAGCCGGCGCAAAGGATGCCATGGTGCTGATGATTGCCTGGCCCTGCGAATGCCGTTCCTGAATAAACGAAATCTCCGTCTCCAGTATATTTTTAACAAGCTCACCGTCCGCGCCGTCCACGATCAGCATGATCCCTTTCTGCAAAAACGGATTGTCAATCTCGCCCACCGCGTCTTCAAGCGCCAGAAGACCCTCGCGCCGCGCCACGTTGGCGATCTTAATGATCATTTCAATGTCTTCGTTTAAATCGACATGCTTCTTTTTGAAGGCTGTGGTGTAAACTGACTTTAAGGATTTAAGCATTTTTCCCGGATACGCCACAATGGTGGACGCGATGGTGCCGCCAATAACAACAAAAATTGACGGTACGTTAAAGAACGAACCCAGCTCGCCGCCCAAAAGTATGGATATGATGATGCACGCCAATCCGGCGCCAATGCCTATAACCGTTGTCTTCTCCAAAGCTACACCTCTATTTGTCTTCAGCCTCGCCGCAGGTCGAGCAGAAAATCTTTCGTTTGTATTCAATAATGAGCCTTTGCAGCTCACTGCAGGTTTCGGACACCACCAGCTTGCGGCCCGAAACCATGGAAACCACTGTATTGGGCGTCTCCTCTGCGAACTCGATCAGCTCACAGTTGACGAGAAATTCCTCATTGTTTAAACGATGCACCCTGATCAAAACAGTTCATCCTTTCCCCTTCATTTATTGGATGCCGGCGCACCGCAGGGGTGCGCCGGCGTCATCGTTATCTCACCATGTTCACAAGCTCTTCAAGCATCCGGTCTGATGTGGTGATCACGCGCGAGTTGGCCTGGAAGCCTCTTTGTGTCA
>CAZNVX010000582.1:0-1738 GCA_964576225.1 uncultured Christensenellaceae bacterium | reverse complement strand
AGTAATGCTGGATTACAAAAAGGTTACATGTTGATGCAGGATTTTGCAGGGGCGTTTAGGCATAATCAGACCATCATGTAAAAGCGAGGTAATAGTATCGTGAAAAAAGTGCTTGCGACAGCGCTTGCGTTGCTCTTTATGCTCAGTGTATTGCCCGGATGCCAAAAAACGCCGGACAGCCCGATTGTGGTTGGAAAGAATGCCGAGCAAATGCTGGAAACGGCGCAAAAGGAAGTAAGCGGACAAACGGATAATTCCGTGCAACCCGTTGATCTGTACGCCTGCCTGGGCGCGCCCAAACGCTATACCGCCAGCATCACGAGCAAACAAGGAAAGCTGGCTGTTCACGTTGAAGCGAGCGTGGAGCTGCCGACGCATGAGTTGCCCATCGTGCGCATAACACCCGTTGAATTCACAGCGGAGCAGGTTCAGCTTTTTTCTGACGTTCTTTTGGGCAACAGTGCGCATTATGTGCAGTTTGACGAGGCTGCGCAGACAAGGGCCGCGTATGAACGCCGAATTGAAAGGCTGCGCACGGGTATAGCGGATTGGGAAAATGTTGGCCAGTATGTATTTGACCTGCAATATTACACTAAAGAGGAAGCTGAAAAGGCCCTTTCCGATCTTTTGATAAAAGTGGCAAACGCACCTGAAGCCTTGCCTGCCCACCCCCCCGATTTTACCTGGCAAAAACCTGAAATTTGGCGGGAAAGCGGTCCGGTCGATACCAGCGATACCTATATGATGCTATGGACAATGCCTGACGAGGCGACTTATTCCTTGCTCAACGTTCAAAATAGCCGGGAGTTTGACGGAAGTGCGAATGTCCGCTACATCCGGGATTTTGCCATTCCCATGGGTACGCTTGAAAACTACGCGGCCGAGGACGTGGCGGCGATGCTCCCGGTTTCCCAAGCAGACGCACAAGCGCTTGCCGAGCAAACCGTCGCGCGCATGGGTCTGGATGGCTTTGTTTGCTCCGCCAAGCAGGGGATGCTTTATCGCGGAACTTATAACGACAAACTGCCTGGGTATCTGTTCTTGTTTACCCGCCAAATAAACGGCGTAGCAGAGACGTATACAAGCGCGAATCAGACGATCGATTCCTATAACAAGCCCTGGTATTACGAGAAAGTGTATGTACTGATCGACGAAAAGGGTCTGCTGCGCTTGGAATACCTGAACCCTAACGCACTCGTGGAAACAGTGATGGAGGAAACGGAATTGCTGCCCTTTGAGCAGATTAAGGATATCTTCGAAAAGATGGCTCCAATTGTAGAGAACATTGTGGATACGGGCGTATGGGGGGAGGACGGAAGGATGGAATATGTCATCAACACCGTTCGGCTGGGCCTAGTCAGCATACGGGAACAGAACAAAGAGACGGGGCTGCTGGTTCCCGCGTGGGATTTCCTCGGCTATGACCGCGCGAAGGCCTATACCGACGATTGGGTAGCCACCTCAACAAACCAACTCAAATCTTATTTGACCATCAACGCAATCGACGGAAGCATCATTCAACGGGAGTATTAGCATGCGCTTATGCGCTATAGAAAAGGCATGGCGTATCAATGCTATTGACGGCAGCACAACGACCGTAACGTGGGATATTGAGGAGATATTGAGCCATATTTTGAGACTGACGGCTCTTTTGAAGAAGCTTGCGGACGCACATGACGCGAGCCATAAAGTGCAGACGTACCCGGAGAAGGCACAACCATAAAAGTGTTTTTGAATT
>CAZNVX010000581.1:0-1746 GCA_964576225.1 uncultured Christensenellaceae bacterium | reverse complement strand
TCGGCCACGCCCATCGAAAAGGCTTTTTTGGGCAGCACGCCAAAGGCCACCACCGAGTCAAACAGCTCTTCCTTGCGCATCGGCTCCATCAAAAAGCCAAGGCAGCCATGCTCTTTGGTCAGGGCATGAAACTCCTCGTCCCCGTGTATATAATCAATGCGCGCGCGGGGCAGCTCGCCAAGCAAAACATCCATCGCCATCGTCAGCGTCTGGGTCATCAGTTCGTGTTTCGGGTTTCTCACCTCAATAAGCCCGCGGGACATTTTTGATTCGAACCGGATGATCTGCACGCCCTCCTTCTGGCGCACACGCGTGCCCCGCGTGTAAATCATCGCGGCATCCTGCCCCTGGCGGTTGAGTATCGACACCAGCATGCGCAGCGCGCCGGGCACATCCACATTAAACAGCACGCGGTGAATCGGATGCATCGATATGCCATGGTCAAACAGGTTGACCACCTCCACCAGCGCAAACCGCAGCGGGTCTGTCTCTCTGTCCTCTTCGCTCAAATCCTGCTTGTGCTGCTCCCAAACCGCCTTCGCGGCAGCCAGCGAGTGGTTGCCGTCCCCCACGGCAAACAGCATGCCGTCCTGCGCCTGTGCCTTGAGTCCTTCCAGCGCGTCCGTGATGCCGCTGAGTATCTGGGGGTCATCCACAAACCAGCCCCTTATATGCCCGCCGTTTTGTATCAGCGGCGTCTCATACATCTTGGGCAGCTCCGCTCTCGCCTGATAAACGGGTTCAATTACCGTGTCATTCGGATCGTCAATCAGCAGCATCACGTGCGGGCACTCGATGACCGCGCCCTCGCGCAATTTCATGCGCACAGGCAGCCTGTCGGTCACCGTCTGCTCCGTCGCGCGGATCAGCGGCCGGCGCCTGTAGTCAATGTCATACCGGTCCAGATCAACGGCCAGCACCAGCCCCACGCGGGTGCCGCAGGGCGTTTCCCGCTCCACCAGCATGACGCCCTTGGGCAGCCGCACAAGCACGCCGTCCTCAATGTAATCGCTCATCGTCTGCTTGGCGTGTCGAACGCGTTCGTCGATATCGCCGTCACTCAAATGCGCTTCAGGCACGATGATATGCAGCGTTGACGGTGCGCCGCCCACAGACTTCGATGTCTTGGCCCAATACTCTTCGTTGGATGTAAACTGATCGCATGCGATCACAGCCCACTTTTGTTTATTGATTCTTTTATCAGGAATGAGTATCTCCGGAAAGCATACCCCCACCTGCCGCTCTGTTTCCATTTAAACCTCCTGCGCCATAAAACGGCATAACGGTAATATAACACACTTGTATGCGGTATTCAAGAAGCTGCCGTGGCAAAAGGCCGCGGGAAGCGGCGTCACGCCGGCAATCAAAAACGGAGCCTCCGCTTCAGGAAGGCTCCGCAGACACCACGGGTATTAATAGTTTTCCTTGTAATAGACCACATTCTTCGCCGTCTTCCACTCCTCCAGCAGCGCGGACCACTTTTCGTCCTGCAGCTGCATTTTGAGCGAGTTGAATATCTCTTGCTTCACCGTTTCAAAATCAACGGCGCCCGCGGCCACATCGCTCACATAGGTGATGATATGATAGCCGTAATCCGTGGCAATCAGCTCGGAAATATCCCCCACGCTCTCAAGCGCCATCGCGCCTGAGGTAAACGCCTCCATATATGTATCGCTATCTTCCGACACGGCATACCCCTCTTCGGGCATGTCAACATCTTCATTGTAATCGGCAATCGCCTTGTCG
>CAZNVX010000580.1:0-1750 GCA_964576225.1 uncultured Christensenellaceae bacterium | reverse complement strand
CTGGAACACGCACCGACGGGGGGCGATATCGTCTATTTCGCGTTCACGGGCGGTGAAGACGCCATTAAGCAAATGAGCGGCCGTATCGAACAGTCATTAAAGGTGGAGTCAGCCACATATCTGAATATATACAACGGATTGTATTGTCTTGAGGTGTTTGACGAACGCGCCAACAAGGCCAACGCGCTCCTAAGGCTTAAAGACAGGGTGCGGGCCGATGAGGTCATTGTCTTTGGCGACAATCATAACGATATTGGTATGATGCGGGTGGCCGACAAGAGTTATGCTGTAAAGAACGCTGTGGAACAAGCGAGAATGGCGGCGGATGAGATCATTGGCGGCTGCGATGAAGACGGCGTGGCCAAATTCATTATGGAAAAACACAAATCATTCTACAACAATGGCAGAGGTGGCATATGAAGCGCAGAATCATGATGACCGAACAGGACAGAACGAAGCTGCAGGAGCTGATCAACGAGATATTGCTGACAGAGGTGGACGGCGTCCGGCATGTGCGGGCACTGGATGCCGAGATGAGCCTTGCTGAGGTGCTGCCGTCCGATAAGGTGCCGCCCGATGTGATCACCATGCATACTAAGGTGATGTTGGCTGTCGGGGATGCGGAGGATGAAGCCTATCAGCTGGTTTATCCGGACGAGGCCGATCTCTCTGCCAACCGTATTTCTGTGATGTCGCCCATCGGCACGGCGATTCTCGGTTACAGGGAGGGCGATGTGATCAGCTGGGAGGTGCCGGACGGTCACGTGGCCATACATGTCAAACGCATCATCTATCAGCCCGAGGCTGCGGGCGACGAATAGGGAACCTGGAGGCTGATGCTCCTTGAGGAGCGGGGTTTCTGTGCCTTTTATCAGGCAGCCCGTTGGGTATTATTTTGCCAGCAGTTTTTTCAGCAGGTTTTCGTTGAGCAGATGGATCGTTTTAAAAGTGCCGTTATAAAACACCGCCCAGTTGTTGAACACACCGGGCACGGATTTCGCTTCTTGGGCGGAGGCCACAGGCACGGAATGAAATTCGATGTTGTTTGCGCGGCAGTACCCGGCGATTTGCTCGACGCAGTTGGCGATGTAGGGACATTGCGGGCTGTGGTAGACCACGAGGCCTGGCAGGTCGGTCATAAGCCGCCGCGCGTTGTCGGCAAACCGGGGCATACTGCCGTCGAACGACAGCGCCATCAGTTCGTAATCTGCCAGCGTATCGGCCACCTCAAATCCAAAACGCAGCAGAAACTTTTTGTCGGACAGAAACGGCGTTTTCTTTTTGGCACTTAGAACACAAATACCGCATTTACCCTGCGCTTTAGCGTCAGCTATGCAAGCCTCGAGCAGTGTGCGCCCATGCCCTTTGCCCGCAAAGCTGCCGGACACCCACAGGCAATGGATGTAGAGATAGTTGCCGCCCTCCACCGACGCCCAGGCGTGCTCAGCCGGCGCGTATTCGATAAACACCTTTCCCTGTGCGTCCAGCTTGCGGAACACGTGGCCTTGGTTCAGCCGCTCGCTCAGCCAGCTTTTCTTGGCGGCCACACCCGCCTGGTGCTTTTTGTCTGCAATGGCGCAGCACAGGTGCTCCTGGCTTAAATTCTCCTGAGTGATACAGACATATGATTCCGTCATCTTTATCTCCTTTTACAGATAGTATTCGCCGCTGATGCGCACCGTGGCACTACCGCCGAACAGCACACGGCCTTGCTGCGCAGCGAGAGAAACAGAGTTGAACATGCGGCCCT
>CAZNVX010000579.1:0-1761 GCA_964576225.1 uncultured Christensenellaceae bacterium | reverse complement strand
AGAGAAGTACCTATCACAGGACCAATCACAAGCGAGATACTTTCCGTCGCAGAATTCATACCGATCATTCCCCCTACCTGCTCTTTACGCACTGATTTACTTATTACGCCAAATATCACATCAGCTGAACTCGATGTTGCAAAACTGAGCAGCATCGATATACCGAAAAATTCCCATGTACTCCTGGCAAAAGCCAACCAGGTGAACCCAACAAGGTATATCAAAAATCCCAACCGCATCATCCGCCGGTCTCCAACATGGTCAAGTATTTTTCCAAAAAAGAGCGATCGAATGAAGAGATTGGCAACATTTATGGCAGTGAGTAATGAACCAATCTGCAAAATATTTAATCCAAGACGATCCGAGATATAAATCGAAGATGTTGCCACAAAGGAAAAATATGCCAATTTTGAAAAGAAACTTTGCACCATCAGTGAGCGTGGAATGGGTTTGGTTAGAATGCGAAGTGTATCAAGTATCGTTCGTGACTCCCGCTCCAGATTCTGCCCGGATGGATATTGGCTAGCGGGCAAGCTTTCATGGATGAAGAGGATCGCAATAGTGATGGCGATGGTAGTAAAGATGCTGAGCGTTAGGCCTAATGCTGCAATGCCCATGCTTGCTGTAAAGGCACCAACCACCGGCCCGGTCAACCCGCCGATAATCCAGGCAGCGCCAATACGGCTCATCTCTTTCGACCGCTTATCTGGGGGAAGAAGATCACTAATGGCTGTCAGACCAACGGGTTCCATACGGGAAAAAAACCCATCGATGATGCGAGCAATTAAAATCATTAAGACCGAATTTGCGCTCATCAGGACCAAAAATCCAAGCAGCGTTCCAGTTCTGCAAATCAAAAGAACTGGTTTTCTACCGATGCGGTCTGAAAGTGAACCCCATATTAAACTACTGAATAAGCCAAGGAGCGCATTCATTGAGAAGACCAACCCAATCTGCGTTGTGTTAGCACCCATTTTGATCATAACCTGGGGAAGGAATGGGTTGAGTATTGAAAGATTGAGGATGTCAATAAAAATCCCCACCCAAACAAATCTGATTGTACGTATTATATTTTTAGATTCAATCATTTTCCTTGCTATCCTGCGCAATTAATATAATAGACATATGTAGTAAAATGAACAACAGACGATAATATACTAAAGAAATGGGTCTGGAGCAATCTGCAAAAAGCATCAAATGGACGATAATGGACAAAAAGAAGGAATTGTATGGCAGAAAATGAAATTGATCGGCGTGTGGTGAGGACTAAGCGGCGTATTCGCGATGGCCTTTTTAACCTAATGCGAAGAATGCCATATGAAAAGATCCGCATCTCTCAAATCGCTGATGCAGCGGATATCTCTCGTTCGACATTCTATTTACATTTTGAAACTAAGGATGATTTGGTGATAAGTATCCTGGACGAGATCATTGAGAAATATATTCACGCGCTTGATAAGCCGGAAGATAAGCAGGAAGTCAACCCGTCATATCTGCTTTTTTCTTTATGGAAAACAAAAATGGAAGAAATGCAACTGATTGTACAAGCGGGATTGGGCTATCTTATTTTTCAGCGCCTTATGGCTTTTAATGTTGAGCATCAATATTTGCGTAACATTCGGAATTACCAATTAAATGAATATGTACACGCAATGATCAACGGAGCGTCATTTGCATTGCTGCTGCAATGGACTATCGATGGCGGTAATGTCCCGATTGAGCAGATGGAACGTTTGATGAACAGTCTGGAGGTAGAAAGCT
>CAZNVX010000578.1:0-1775 GCA_964576225.1 uncultured Christensenellaceae bacterium | reverse complement strand
AGCGGCATCAACACCAACCGTTCCAAACGCATCATCTTTACCATAAGCGGTGCGCTGGTCGGTCTGGCGGGCGTTGTGCTGATGGCGCGTCTGATGAGCGGCCAACCCAGCGTAGGCGCGGGGTATGAGTTTGACGCCATCACAGCGGTCATCGTCGGCGGCACTAGCTTCTCCGGCGGTATCGGAACCGTGATCGGCGCGCTGATCGGCTCAATCATCGTTGGTTTGATCAACAACATTCTGAACCTCCTGCATGTTTCCACCCAGTACCAGTTGATTGTCAAGGGTCTGCTAATCGCGGGTGCGGTAATTGTGGATGTGAAAAGCAAGGAGAACAAAAAGGCCGCCTGACGCGCGCCCGTCAAGCGCCAAAACGCGCCCCTAAAGGCGTCCCCCTACGAGCTGAACAGCGCGCGAGTCGCTGTAGCTAATATTATTGGAGGTGTAACACCATGAAAAAGGGAACCAGACTTTTCGCCATCCTGTTGCTTCTTTGCTTACTGATGGGTATTGGCTCCGCCGTTGCGCAGGACAAGTTTATCGTCGGCTTTGCCAACAACAACGATGTGTACGACTATTGCGCCAAGTTCCGCGATTATCTGAAGGCCGAGTGTGAGGCTATGGGTATGCAAGTGATCGTGACCGATGCCGGTGGCGATACCAACGTGCAAAACGGCCAGATCGATGACATGATCGTGCAGGATTGCGACGTAATCTCAGCCATCAGCAATGACCTTGACGGCTCTGTGCCCGCACTGGAGGCTGCCCGTGCCGCCGGACTGCCGTATGTCAGCTTCCTGACCACCATCCGCAATGCCGATGATTATGACCAGTTCATCTACATCGGCTCACAGAACTACGATGCCGGCGCCATCCAAGGCGAATACCTTGTCGCCACCCTGCCCGAGAACGCGAAAATCATCTACTTCACCGGCGCGCCCAACGATCAGCAGTATATCGACCGCAAGGCGGGGCTGATGGACAAACTGGCCGTCCGCGCGGATGTGACCGTGCTGGCCGAATACAACGTGGAAAACAAGAAAGACCTTGGCATGAGCACCACCGAGGACTGCCTGCAGGCCTTCGAGCATTTTGACGCCATCGTGTGCCAGAATGACGATTCCGCGCTGGGCGTCGTGGAAGCCCTCAAGTCCGCTGGCAAGCTGGAAGGCGCTATCATTGTGGGTCTGGACGGTTCTGACGCCGCCCTTACCAGCATCGCCGCTGGTGAACTGACCATGAGTGTGCTCCAGGATGCCAAGGCGCAAGCCAAGGCCGGTGCGGATGTGTTTGCGCAGATCCGTGACGGCGTCGATCCCGCTACCATCGCCGATGTGTTTGTTCCCTTTGCCGCCATCACCAAGGACAATGTCTCTGAATACATGGCGAAGTAACCCCTGTGGCGGACGCGTTCACCGGCAGCGGCTAAGCGCGCCGCCTCCACGTGCTATGCGCTATGCCCTGCCGGTGCATGTGCCCTGCCTTGTAGTGTGCATCCAGTCCCATGCTGTTTGGGGCTGATGCGCCTTCGGTACACTCCTTTTCGCCCGTCCCGGAGGACGCGAGCACCCGTCCTCCGGGGCATTTATCCGCAGCCGCCCGTTACGAGTTTCGACCCTTTGCGCATGTACCCGCACATCGGCAGGCGCTAAAGGTTGGTACTTGCATCCAAGGTCACGGCTGCTTTTTCAAACATTGCGGCCAGCAAAAAGGGGGGTTAGCCGTGCCGATACCCATCGTAATCGACAGTGACACATTTAATGAGATAGACGATC
>CAZNVX010000577.1:0-1783 GCA_964576225.1 uncultured Christensenellaceae bacterium | reverse complement strand
ACAAGCTTGGTCACAAAAATGCTGTTATCGCGGTATGCGGCTGTATGATGCAGCAGCCTGAAGCGGCGCAGAAGCTGTTGAAACGTTTTCCTTTTGTTGATCTGGTTTTTGGCACCAACAGCATACATCATCTCGGCCCACTTCTAAATGATGTGCTGCTCCTCGGTCAGCGCGCGTATTGCGTGGACGAGGATATTTCGATTGTTGAGGATTTGCCGGTCAGGCGCGATGGCGTGGCGAGTGCTTTTGTCAATATTATATATGGCTGCAATAATTTCTGCACTTATTGCGTTGTCCCATACGTACGCGGACGTGAAAGAAGCCGTCGTGCTGAGGATATTATCAATGAAATCAAAACACTCTGCAGTGACGGCGTATCTGAAATCACCCTTCTTGGACAAAATGTAAATTCATATGGAAACGGCTTGGAAGACGCTATCTCATTTCCACAGCTTTTGCAGCGCATTGATCAGCAAACAAATATCCGGCGCATTCGTTTCATGACGTCGCACCCCAAGGACATGACGGACGAATTGATAGAATGCTTTGGCCGGTTGCCCAGCCTGTGCGAGCATGTCCATCTGCCTGTACAGTCCGGCAGCGATCGCATTCTAAACAGCATGAACAGGGGATACACGCGCGCGCACTATCTAGAGCTTATCCAAAAGCTGCGCGATCGTGTTCCGGATATTTCCGTCACCACTGATCTTATCGTCGGCTTTCCGGGTGAAACAGATGATGACTTCACCCAAACGCTTAGTCTGGTTACCGAAGTCGGCTTTGACGCGGCATATACCTTCGCCTACTCGAAGCGCAAGCTGACCAAGGCAGCAGATATGCCGGGCCAGATAGATAAATCAGTCAAGTCAAAGCGCCTGTCAAAGCTTAATGCATTGGTGACAGAAACAATGCAAAATCGAAACCGTGCATATCAGGGGCGAATTGTGGAGGTGCTGGTTGACAAGGTCAGTAAACGCGGTTCGGGAGACGTTGTCGGGCGCACACGAACAGCCAAAACGGTTATTGTCAACGGAGTCGGAGACGATGTCGGGCGTTTCATCAATGTGCGGATTCAAGACATATTGACGCATACAATGCGCGGGGCACGGACAGACAAAAGCCTTTGATTGAGGGCTTGTATTTAAATGCGCTGAGGGCCATGGAGGATGCTGATGAACCAACTCTCACCAATGATGAGGCATTACGTTGAGCTGAAAGACAAGTATAAAGATTGTATTTTGCTTTATCGTTTGGGCGATTTTTATGAAATGTTTTTTGATGACGCACAGATTGCATCCAAAGAGCTTGAAATTGCCCTGACCGGGCGTGACTGCGGCCTGTCTGAGCGCGCACCGATGTGCGGTGTGCCTTTTCATTCGGTTCAAGGATACATAGACAAGCTGATCGGCAAGGGTTACAAGGTGGCGATCTGTGAACAGCTTTCCGACCCGGCTCAAAGTAAAGGGCTGGTTGAACGGGACGTGGTTCGCGTGGTCACCCCGGGCACTGTCACTGAAACGGCAAGCCTTTCGGACACCGATAACAACTATATAATGGCCATTATGGAGCAGGACGGTCAGGTAGGGCTCTCATATGCAGACGTTTCGACGGGGGGGTTCCATATTGGCGTATGCATCTCTGATCAAGGCTATTGTGCGGTTTTGAGTGAGGTCGCGCGCATACAGCCGCGTGAGATCATATTCCGCTCTGAGGACAGGGCTGTCATCGACAGCCTTGGCGACATGATCAGAGAGCAGAGCATCTATATAGGGGAATACCCGTC
>CAZNVX010000576.1:0-1790 GCA_964576225.1 uncultured Christensenellaceae bacterium | reverse complement strand
AGACCGTTCATTTTATCGGCATCGGCGGATGCAGCATGAGCGGCCTTGCCGTGATACTCAAGCACTTGGGATACAAGCCCAAAGGCTCGGACATTAACGAATCGGCATTTACCAGCAAGCTCGGCGAAGCGGGAATCCCTTATACCATCGGTCATCACGCGCAGAACGTAGACAGCGCGGCGCTTGTCGTGTATTCGGCCGCCATCAAGCCGGGCAACCCGGAGTTCGACCGCGCCAAAGAGCTTGGCCTGCCCATGCTCGAGCGTTCCGAGCTGCTGGGGCAGATCAGCCGCCAGTTTGAGACGGTGGTCGGCATCGCAGGCTGTCATGGCAAAACCACGATCTCCTCAATGTGCGCCCTGATACTGCGCGAATGCGGCGTTAATCTGACGGTGCACATCGGCGGTATGGTGGATTTTCTGGGCGGCGGCGTCTCCATCGGCGATTATCCCGCTTTTTTGACGGAAGCCTGCGAATACGTGGAGAGCTTTCTTACACTGCGCCCCACCTGCGCGCTGATCAACAATATTGATGATGACCATCTCGATTATTATAAAAGCATCGACGACATATACGACGCCTTTGTGCGTTTCGCGGCGCTGCTGCCGGAGAACGGCACGCTGTTCGCCTTCGCGCATGATCCGCTGGTCATGAAGCTTGCCGCGCAGTGCGGCCGCCGCGTTGTCACATATGGCTTCAAAAACGCAGATTATGTCGCCGCCAATGCCGAATATGACGCGCTTGGATGCCCATCATTCGATATCATCACCCCCGCGGGCACAGCGCGGGTGCGGCTTTCCGTGGTCGGGCAGCACAACATGGCCAACGCGCTGGCTGCGCTCACCGTCTGCCATGATGTGTTCGGCATCGATATCAACGAGGGAGCCGAAGCCCTTCTGAATTACCATCTCGCAGGCCGCCGCTTTGAGCTGATGGGCGAAAAGAACGGCGTCAAGGTCATTCACGACTTTGCCCACCACCCTGCCGAGATCATGGCCTGTCTCGAGGCGGCAAAGCGTTACCCGCACAAAAAGCTGTGGGTGGTCTTTCAATGCAACAGTTTCACGCGTGCCAAAACCCTCAAGGACAAATATGCCGTCAGCTTCGGCGACGCAGATATGGTGCTGGTGCCGGATATCTATCCGGGGCGGGATATCGACAAAGGCGGGATCCATGCGACGGATCTTGTGGATGCGATTGCCGCCCATTCGCCCTGCGCATACATCCCCACGTTTGAGCAGATTGCCGATTACCTGGACGAAAACGCCTCTCCCGGGGATGTCGTGATCACGCTTGGTTCGGGCAGCGTTGGCAAAGAGACAAACAAGCTTCTTTAATAAGGATGTCCTCCTCACCCTGATATGCAGCAAGCAAAAAGCCCTCCAAACAAGGAAGGCTTGATTATAACAGGCTTTTTTCCGGCTCAGCCGCCCGGCTGGGCGTTCGGCTGGGCGTTCTGCTGCATCCCGGCGTTCATGCTGCTGATAATCTGCGGTATCTTGTTGATCACCTGGCTCACGCTGCCCGCCGAGCCGAGAGGCGCCATCAGCACGTTGTCCTTGTCGATCACGATAACTGCATCGGCGCAGAGCTTGGCCCCGATCCCAACCGCTCCGCCCGCCATATTGGACGGTGCCGCCGTTCCCGCCGTGCCGGCTGGTGCTGTTTTTCCCTTGCTATGGGTATCACCGCCGCCGTACCCCAGCGTGATGGACATCACGGGCAAAAACGTTTTGTCTCCCTGCATCACCGGCTTGCCGATCAGCCCGTCCTTCTGAGAGAAAGTCTCC
>CAZNVX010000575.1:0-1810 GCA_964576225.1 uncultured Christensenellaceae bacterium | reverse complement strand
TTACCGGAAAATGCCGGATGTTCGAGCGATTGTGCATGCGCATCCCCAAAAAGCCACGGCGTTTGCGGTGGCAGGGCTGCCGCTTGACAAGCTGACGCTGCCCGAGGTGATTTTTTCTCTGGGCTCCATCGCATTTTCAGAGTACGGCACACCCTCAACGGACCAGGTGCCGCGCTCAGTGGAAAAGGTTATTTCAAACTCGGATGCCGTGCTGCTGGCCAACCATGGGGCGCTGACGGTGGGGGCGAGCGTGATGGAAGCCTATTTTAAGATGGAGACGCTGGAGCACTTCGCGGCCATCACCATCAATGCCCGGCTGATTGGCGGTGAGCGCGAGCTGGGTGCGAAGGAAGAAAGAGAATTGTTTCGCATACGAAGCGAGGTTTTTGGCAAAAAAGGTGAGCTATGTACCGGATGCGGCGCATGTGAAGGTGGTCAGGCGGTTCTCGAGAGTGTGCCGGATTGCGTTATCGCATTTGAAAAGCAAAAGAAAGCTGCCGCCACGGATATGGACGGCATTGTCAGGGAGATCACCCAGCGTGTCATAAGCCGTATGAATGGTCAATAGAAACGTCTATGCGTAAAAGAGGTGTTGTTGGATGAGACAGATAAAAGTGGTGGTGTTGGGCAGCATCAATTTTGATTGTGTCGCAAAAGCGGAAAGGCTTCCCAAAAAAGGAGAGACGCTTCGGGGATACAGCTTTGGAACTTTTGTGGGCGGTAAAGGCGCCAATCAGTCCGTTCAGCTGGCGCTGCTGGGCGCAAATGTCACGTTTGTCGGAAGAGTCGGCAACGATGACGTGGGGCTCACGCTGAAACAATCGCTGCTCGGCCATGGTATCAACATCGATAACCTGGCGGTTGATGCGGATGCGAATTCCGGCGCCTGCAGCATCAACCTTGACAATCATGGCCACAATACACTGCTCTATGTGCCGGGCGCCAATGAAAAAATCAGACGGGAAGATATTGATGCCGCGGCGGATGCCATGCGGGAAGCTGATATTTTCATCACGCAGAATGAGATCAACCTCGACATGCTCGAATACGGTTTGGAGACAGCAAAGCGCTTTGGCATCACCACGCTGCTCAACCCGGCGCCGGCCTTGCCGCTGAGCGACAAGGTTTTTGCACTGGCTGACTATATTGTTCCCAACGAGACGGAGACCGAAAGCTATTGCGGGTTTTTACCAGATGATGACGCTTCGCTTCGGCGCGCGGCCGACTGGTTCTTTAACCGCGGGACGAAGAACGTTGTGATCACGCTGGGGGAACAGGGTGCATACTATGCGGGATCTTGCGCGTCCGGGCTTGTTGCGGGTTATAAAGTGGAGGCTGTGGACACCACAGCAGCGGGAGATGCGTTCATCGGCGGCTTTTCGTATATCATTGGACAGGGCGGCGACATGACCGAAGCGATGCGCTTTGGTAACGCTTGCGGCGCGCTGGCGGCATCCGCAAACGGTGCGCAGGCATCTCTGCCGCCGCTTGATCGGGTTATGGCAATGATAAAATCACGTGCATGCTCGTAGCATTATTTCTTCTTTGAATTTTTAAAAATATTTTTTTGCAATTTCTATAATCATTAGTTAAATATTAACGGTGTTGCTTTATTATAACGCTTGTTTTCTGAAATATTAAATATTTATCTAGAAAAATTAAAAATACACCAAGATATTTAATAAAATTAATTAAATACGTTGAAGGATTTTTTGCACCGGTGTCGAATAAAATACTGAGTACAGAAAGTTTCATTTATCATCATACATAGAAATTTAGTTTGGCGTTACGGCCCTATCATATTCATAGG
>CAZNVX010000574.1:0-1815 GCA_964576225.1 uncultured Christensenellaceae bacterium | reverse complement strand
CCTGCGCAATGACGGACTTGACTGTGCTCCAGACTGATACGGGATCTATTTCCGCAAACCCCTGATTCGTGCGGACAGCCGGGTATTCGCCATAGGCATACGCACGAATAATCCCATTATGATCGATGGCCGTCGCTTTGCTTCCGGTCGTCCCCACATCTATTCCTAAAAAGACCATCATGCTCCACCATTCGTGCTTTTCTGAATACCCAACAATTAATCACATACTCGCTTTGTGCTCTTAACCTCCGGCTGCCCCTCCCCGGGACAGCCGGAGACCGCTATTAAATGATGACCAATCCTTTAAGCTTATCGCCCTTTCCAAACTTCATAAACTCGATACCCTTTTCCGTTTCCTCTAAAGAGAACCGATGTGTCACAAGGCTGTCCAGCTTGACCAGACCGTTTGCCACTGCGCTGATGGCTGTCGGCCAGACCAGCGGCGCAAGCCATGCAAACTTGATCGTCTTGTCGGACTGTATGCCCGCGAGTGCCGGCACTTCGATCACATCGTCAGCACCTGGCAACCCAAAGTAGACGATGGTCGCGCCAGCTCCTGAAACCGTCAGCGCCGACTGCAGCGCCGCTTTCGAACTGGTCGGGACGATAACCCGGTCTGCCATGCGTCCCGCCGTCAATTCCGCAATTTTCTTGTCAATATCGTCGGTATAGTATTTGGAAGCGGGATCCTTGACGTTGATCACATAATCCGCTCCGAGTTCTTTGGCCACACCCAACGGATAATCACGCGTACCCACCACTGCAACCTTGCCTGCACCGCTTGCTTTGATCAGCTGCGTCATCATAATGCCGATTGGCCCCGGGCCAAACACCACCACGAAATCACCCGGCCTGACCTCAAGCTTCTTGACGCCGTATGTGCCGCACGCCAGCGGCTCTATAATGGCGGCGTCCTCGTACGACATCGAGTCCGGAATCTTATACACATGCGTGTAGTTGAGCTTGCAGTACTCCGCGAAAGCGCCGTTCACCGTCACACCCGGCACCACCGAATTGGGACAGATGTTAAACTTGCCTTCCGCGCACATCGGACACGCGTTGCACTGCATAACAGGGTTGCATGTCACCCTGTCACCCGGTTTAAACAACCCGAGAGAAGACGGTATGCCGCCCACCTCAACAATCTCTCCGCTGAATTCATGACCCAGCACAAGGGGGCCTTTGCCATCGGCCGTGCCCAACGGGCTATGCCCATAATAATAAGAGATGTCCGACCCGCAGATACCCGTGGCTTTAACACGAACCAGCACTTCATTGTCGGCGATTTTGGGTATGTCTATCATTTCTAGTTTCATGACTTCAGGCTCATAGAAAACCTGAGCCTTCATTTTACCGTCCATAATACCGCTCCTTTCTGCCGATCGCTATTTACAGAACTTCTCGTTGATCTCTTTATCAACGAACGCTTTGCACTGGGCGGTCACTTCCCAGGCGTCGCCCCATTCGCAAAGGTCAATGGCCCACCAGTCGCCCTGATAATTGGCTTTGTCCAGCAGAGCCGGTATCACCTCATCAAAGTTGATCTTCCCGATGCCAAACGGCGCATGCGTGCTGGTGTTCTGTTCGTTGAGCGTTCCGTCTGAATCAATCACATGAACCACGCCGATCATGTCTTTAAGCATCTCGCAATACTCAACAATACCGCCTTCTAAAACGCAGCCTTCTTCTATATGGTTGGCGCCTTCAACCGCTCCCATATGCGCGTGGCAGGTATCGAAAAGAATCTTGAAATTCGGTTCATTGACCGCTTTGGTGACCTCAACCACATTCTTTGGCTCATTGATGATAAAGCCA
>CAZNVX010000573.1:0-1816 GCA_964576225.1 uncultured Christensenellaceae bacterium | reverse complement strand
GACAAGGCGGGCGCGCAGCGGGCGCTCAACGAGATACTGGGTGCGATATTCTTCGCAGCCGGGGCAGATTTCTCGGCGATCAAGACGCGTGTGACAGAGCTGCTGGTGCTGCTTTCCCGGGCAGCCATAGACGGCGGCGCCGAGCCGAGCCGGATATTCGGCCTCTCGCGCAACTTCCTGACGGAGATCGCCGGTTTCAATACGCTGGATGACCTGAGCATCTGGCTGTCCGGCATACTGTCGAGCTTTACCGGACTGGTGTATGCAGAACCCTAGACAAAGAATACCGACACGATACAGAAAGTGATGGAATATGTTAGCGCGAACTACATGAAGCGCCTGAGCCTAAACGATATTTCCGAACACGTCTCGTTCAGCGTATCGTACTTAAGCCGCATATTCAAGGAGGATATAGGACTGAGCCTCTCGTCGTATATAAACGAGGTGCGCATCCGAAATGCGAGGGCGCTGCTGCTGGGAAGCGACATTCCGCTCTCCTCACTCGCCTACTGCTGCGGGTTTGACGACCAGAGCTATTTCTCCAAGGTTTTCAAGAAACTGACCGGCACCACGCCGGGCAAATACCGCGAAAAACGCGGGATCATCAATCCACAATAAAACGGAGGGTTAACATGAACATATTTGAAGAGATGAGTTCGTTTCTGCAGCAGGGCCGCGCCCCTAAAGTGAAGGAGCTGGTGACGCAGGCATTGGCCGACGGCGAGGATGCCAAGCAGATACTCGAGGAAGGTTTGCTGTCCGGCATGTCCATCATCGGCGCGAAGTTCAAGAACAACGAAGTGTATGTGCCTGAGGTGCTGATCGCTGCGCGGGCGATGAACGCCGGCATGGAGATTTTAAAGCCGGCGCTCGCCAACAGCGACGTGAAGGCCGTGGGCAAAGCGATATTGGGCACGGTGAAGGGCGACCTGCATGATATCGGCAAAAACCTGGTCAAGATCATGCTGGAAGGCAAGGGCATAGAGGTGATCGACTTAGGCACAGACGTGGCGCCCGAAACGTTTATTCAGGCGGCCATCGACAACGACGCGAAAATCGTGGCCTGCTCCGCGCTGCTGACCACAACAATGGGCGTGATGAAGGACGTCGTGGAAAAGGCCAGGGAAATGGGTGTGCGCGACAAACTGTCCATCATGGTGGGCGGCGCGCCGGTCACCGAGAACTATAAGGATTCCATCGGCGCGGATTATTACACGCCGGATGCGGCATCCGCCTCAGACGTGGCGTATCAGATACTGAGCGCATAGACTATATACATTGACGCTATATTCAATATGGATATAGTGTCACGGATTATCACAGACAGCCGGACGCCTGAGTCCGGCTGTTTCTTTTGTTTCAGGAAGGTTGCAGGCGCTGCGCATTGACAGCGTGTGGCCATTATGCGATGATGGGAGTATCAAAGCGGAAGGAATATCTGTATGGCTCTCAGAGAGATACGGCTGGAAGGCGATGACGCGCTGCGCAAGACATGCAGGCCGGTCACGGACATCAACGACAGAGTCCGTATGCTGCTGCAGGATCTGGCAGATACGCTCAGCGCCGAGGACAATGCCGCAGGGCTGGCTGCGCCGCAGATCGGCATACTGCGCCGGCTGATCGTGGTCAACGGTCCGGACGGGCTGCTCAGGCTCGTCAATCCGCGCATTGTGGACGCACAGGGCGAGCGTGAGGTGGAGGAAGGGTGTTTGAGCGTGCCCGGCCGCTGGGGCAGGCTGTCGCGCCCCGAGAGCGTGACGGTGCAGGCGTTGGATGAGAACGGCGCCGAGGTGACGATAAACGCGCGGGACGACTT
>CAZNVX010000572.1:0-1819 GCA_964576225.1 uncultured Christensenellaceae bacterium | reverse complement strand
CCGCAGCCGCATCGTGTTTTTTCACCAGCTTTTCGGCAAACCAACCGCAGTGCTTTTCGACTATACCAAAAAGCCGGACGACCCCGGCTTCCGGCAGCTCATCACCCAATAATGCTCGCAGAAAAGAAGAAGGGGAGACGCTTGCGTTCTCCCCCCAAAATATATGTAAAAAATGTTTGAAGCAAGTTTTACAGGCTGCGCCGCTTAAACCACCGCGCCACGCCCACGATCAGCACCACCAGCGGCACCACACCCACCACGATGATCATATAGAACACCTTTTGCATATCCGATACGATGTCGAGTTTATAGGCCGTGTCCGCCGCCGAATATATCGTGCGCATGGTGATCGAAACGCTGTCCAGCTTCCGGTTTAGGTGGTTGAGCGTCCCAAGGAACAGCCGCGCGTTGCTCTGGAAACCGTAGTTCTCTTCCGACACCACAAAAGACGACGATGTATACAGCGCGATCATGGTCTCACCCTTGCGCATCATGGCGCCGATGGTGAACGGCCCGGTTTTGTCACCCGGCTCCTTGTCAAATGTACTCAGGCCGCCCTCCAGGGATTTCGCATAGCTTGACTCGTCGGCCTGCAGCAGCGTCGATACCGATACGTCCGCGACCGTCGTCTCGGGCATTTTGATTGAGCTCACAAATGACAGCACCGGGTTCAGGCTCGCGTCGGCCAGCGAAAGCGTGATGGCATTCGAGCGGCTCAGCGCCGGAATGATGCTCGTCTGCGACTTATAGGTCTTGGACGGATCGCCCCCCACCACCACGTCGTTGTTGACAGCCACATCGTAGAGTAGCAGCAGCGATTTGAAATTGGTCAGATCCTCCGTCACGAATTCCGTTTTGCCGGTCGCCGCGTCCACGCTCATGCTGTCCATAAAGAATATCGCCTTGCCGCCCGCTTCCAGAAAAGCCTTGATATCGGCATATTCGTCGTCCGACAGATCAGCCCGCGGGCTGATCACAATCAGCGTATCCGTGGACGGATTGAGCGGCGCCTCAGCCGTCTTAAAGTCATACTGCTTGATATCATAGTAAAGCGCGTTGATATCCCTTAAAAGCGATTTGCACGGTATGCTTTCGCTGTGACCAGCCAGAAACACTGCCCGCTTCGTTTCCCCCGTCATGATGTAGTCAATGGCGGAGGTCACCTTCTGCTCGCCTTTGAAATACTTGTAGTCGGATACCAGCGCGCCCGTCGTGTCATAATAAGGCGTGGAAAAGGAATACTGGTCGCTAAAACCAAGCACTTTATACCGCTCCGGCGCTTCGCCCGAGAATCCATCCGCATCCGACACAATCACCGTTCTGTTTTCTATACCCATCTCGTCCGGGTCATACTGCTGCGTAAAGCCGGGGTGCGTGTTCGGGTCAACCAGCCGGAAGCTGATGCGGTCAGACGCCGCCGCGTAGTTTTTCAGCAGCCCCGTCATCATCACGTCATCCTGCTCCGAAGAGCCGATGTAATACAGATATATATCCTGGTCAAGCTTGCCGAGTATGCCAAGCGATTCATCCGTCAGCCGGGTAAACTGCTCGTCGGTCACATCCACGCGCAGGTTAAAGCTGTCGTCCAGCGCGGTCACCAGTATATTGAGCACCACGATCAGCACAAATACGATCACGATCATCACCGCCAGATAGGCGCTGAATTTATGCCGGCGGGATTCACCCATGTTTTTTTCCGTGTTGGCCTTTGTGTTGTTCATGTCAAATCACCCCTTTGCCCATCTTCTGCGTTCTATCATTCTCGATGTCAGAAACAGAAAGAAGATAATAAAGCTGAAGAAATAAACGATGGACGGCA
>CAZNVX010000571.1:0-1821 GCA_964576225.1 uncultured Christensenellaceae bacterium | reverse complement strand
CCGCCGCTCTCGAGATCAAGATCGGGCAGGGCGCCAAGCCGGGCATCGGCGGGCATCTGCCGGGCGAGAAGGTGGGCGAGGCGGTGTCTCAGGCGCGCATGATTCCGCAGGGGAGCGACGCGATTTCGCCCGCGCCGCATCACGATATCTATTCGATTGAGGATCTGCGGCAGCTGATCTATTCGCTCAAGGAAGCGACGCACTACACAAAACCGGTGTCCGTCAAGATCGCCGCGGTGCATAACGCGCCGGCCATCGCCTCGGGTATCGCCCGAGCGGGCGCGGACATCATCACGATAGACGGCTTTCGGGGCGGCACGGGCGCGGCGCCGCAGCGCGTGCGCGACAACGTGGGCATACCGGTGGAGCTGGCTTTGGCCGCGGTGGATCAGCGGCTGCGGGAGGAGAGCATCCGCAACGATGTGTCGCTGGTGGTGGCGGGCAGCATCCGCAACAGCGGGGACATCGTCAAGGCGATTGCGCTCGGGGCGGACGCGTGTTACATCGCGTCGTCGGCGCTGATTGCGATGGGATGCCATATGTGCCAGAACTGCTACACCGGCAAGTGCAACTGGGGTATCGCAACGCAGCGGGATGACCTCGTGAAGCGGCTGAACCCGGATATCGCGACGGAGCGGCTGGTGAACCTGGTCTCTGCGTGGAAACACGAGATTGAGGAGATGCTGGGCGGTATGGGCATCAACGCCATCGAGAGCCTGAAGGGCAACCGCCTGATGCTGCGCGGTATCGGCATGACGCAAAAGGAGCTGGACATTCTCGGCATCATGCACGCCGGCGAGTAAGGGCGATTTTACGAGGGCGCTGCCCTCGTGCTCCCGTTTCTTTTCTTTAAGAAAAGAAACAAAAGATACGGGAAATGCGCCGCATTTCCATAGCTTATTTTGAATTATATTGAGAAATGCCGCAGGCATTTCTGGTGGGTTTCCAAAGGGCGCGCCCTTTGGTGGGAGCCGAGGGCAAAGCCCTCGGAAATAGAGGAGCGAGTATGAAGAAAGTATACGCGGACGAAAAATGGTGCCTGGGGTGCGGGCTGTGCAAGGTGTATTGCCGCACATCGCATTCGGCCACCGGGGACATCATCAAAGCGCACAAGCTGGAAAACCCCCGGCCGGTGGAACGCCTGCACATCGAAACGGGCGAGCGGATCAACTTCGCGCTGCAGTGCCGCCACTGCGACGACCCCAAGTGCGTGCAGGGGTGCATCACCGGGGCGATGCAGAAGGACCCGGAAACGGGGCTGGTGCTCAACGAGACGGAGCGCTGCGTGGGCTGCTGGACGTGCGTGCTGGTGTGTCCTTACGGCGCGATCGTGCGGGACGAGGGCAAGAAAAAGGTGGCGGCCAAGTGCGACCTGTGCGCGCAGATGGGGGAACCCGAATGCGTGAAGCACTGCCCGAACAACGCGCTCAAATATGAAGACAGAGGGGAGGAGTAAACGGATGGATTATCTGATTATCGGCAACTCGGCCGCGGCGGTGGGCTGCATCGAGGGGCTGCGCAAGTGCGACAGGGACGGCCGCATCACGGTGATATCCGACGAGCCGCATCACGTTTACTCGCGCCCGTTGATATCCTATTATCTGGCGGGGAAGGTGAAGCCGGAGCATATGGCGTACCGCAAAAAGGATTTCTACGAGACACATGACGTGACGGCCAGGCTCGGTAAAAAGGCCGTGGCCATTGACCCCAAGAAAAAGACGGTGACGCTGGACGGCGGCGAGAGCGTGAAATATGACAAGCTGCTGGTGGCCACGGGGTCGTCTCCTTTTGTGCCGCCGACTCAAGGCCTCAAGGATCAGG
>CAZNVX010000570.1:0-1826 GCA_964576225.1 uncultured Christensenellaceae bacterium | reverse complement strand
ACAATCAGCTCATCCAATGTGAATTTAAGAAGCATCCCCAGCACGTCGGGAGACATTGTGACCACCATGAAGAGAGGCACGAGCGTTAAGGTATACAGCATTCAGGATTATTGGGTCAAGATAGACTGCGCGGGCAAAACTGGCTATGTAAGAGGGGATTTTGTGACCTACAACATGCCGCCGGGCAAGTATGTGACTGAGCTGCATCCGGGTATGAGGGGGCAGGCCGTGTCCACGCTGCAGGTGGCGCTGAGGAAGAAAGGGTTTTTCCACCTGGCGGCAAACGGCGTATACGGCAAGGCGACAAGGGCGGCGGTCAAGAGGTTTCAGGAGTCCGTGTATCTGGGTGCGGACGGCATCGCCGGCACTCAAACGCTGCTGTTGTTGTTTGGCAAGGAAGCGCCGAAGCTGTGGAACAATTACCGCTCTGAGATGGAGGCGCAAAAACCGCAGCAGAACGGCGACGTGTGGCTGGTGGACTGGTTCGACGGCATGAATAAAATTATGGGGAAAATGACACCGTTTAAGGTGATCGACGTCAGAACCGGCATCAGCTGGAACATGCAGCGGTTTGGGGGTTATACCGCCCTGTGGCACGCGGATGTGGAGACAGTGACCAAAGAGGATACAGAAAAGATGACCGAAGCCTGGGGCGGTGAACTGAACCCGTCCAGAAGGCCGGTCTGGGTAAAATATGACGGAAAGTACTATGCAGCCAGCCTGATGGGCTTTGTGCACAACACCGGCCCGACGCGCTCAAACGGCATGGACGGTCAGGTCTGCCTGCACTTTCGGGGCAGCAAGATACACGGCTCGGGGCATGTGGACGAAGCGCATCAGGCGTGCATCATGGAGGCGTACTCCAATGCCGACCGTCTAAAATAGTAACGGGGAATATCGATGATTAAAAAGGCAGTTTATAAAAAACTCACATGCCTGCTGCCGGCGCTGCTGCTGTCGGCATTTGCGCTTGCGGCGTGCGCCGACAAACCGGTATCCGCGCCGGAAGCGACGCCGGCGCCTGCTGTGACGGCTGCGCCGGTTTCAACGACGCCGCCGGAGAGGACGGAGGCGGGCCAGCCGGGTGATGAGAATTCAAACGAGATCGTTGCGGGCGGATGGACATATTATCTGGATGAAAACAACGCTGTTGTGACGGACTACGGCGAAGACCCGCCGCTGCACAGAAAAAATGCCGCCGGCCTCAACGAGTATTTGGAGATCCGCGGCTTTGCTTTCGATATTATCGGGGAGTATATCTATCTGGATTCGAGCTATCCGTACCCGGATGAGAGTGGCAACCATGCGTGGTATACCACCCGTATGGCTCTGGACGGTTCGGATAAAAGACGTCTGGAATACGGCAGCATGTCGGCCAGGCTCGTGCCGGAAGGTGAACAGCGGTTTTATTTCACGACGGCGCGGGAGTGCGCGGTCTTTGCGGCCGATTTTACGTTCGAGAATGTGACGCCGCTCATCGTGACGCTGCCCGATGAGAGCGAGATTGCCGGCAAGCTCGACGCCGACAGGGAGCTGCAGCTGGATATCAGCGATATTGCGGGCGGACAAATCAGCTTAAGCGTTACATTTTTGACCCCGGCCGGCATCCAAATGTACAAAGGGTCATACAAAATGGCCACGGACGGCACCGGTATCGAGAAACTCAACGGGACTTATTACGACTATGAGTCGCTCGAGAGCGCGCTGGATTAGGACAGGCGCGTGGCCGATCTTTCGGAATAACTGATCCAGACGGTTACGTATGAGCAGGTTTTATGAGCACTTGCCACCGGGTTCACTCTGCTTTCTTTTCCATCGTGCTGTAA
>CAZNVX010000569.1:0-1829 GCA_964576225.1 uncultured Christensenellaceae bacterium | reverse complement strand
ACGACATCACGATGACGAGAATATAAACGAAGAGCATACGGGCAAACAGTGATTTCCCCATTATCTATCTGACCTCAAACTTATACCCCACACCCCAAACCGTTTTGATCTCCCAGCTTTCTCCCTGATCAAAGAGTTTTTTTCTCAACCGCTTGATGTGTACATCCACCGTGCGTGAATCGCCGAAGAATTCGAAATCCCATACCTGCTGAAGCAGCTGCTCACGCGTATACACCTTATTGGGGTGTGATGCGAGGAAAAACAGTAATTCTATCTCTTTGGGTGGCATCTCGACGATATCGCCTTTGTATGCCACAGTATAATTGGAAATATCAATAACCAGATCGTCAAATACAATCTGGCGGTTTTCTTCCTCCTGCATGTTGGCGCGACGCATCACCGCTTTGATACGGGCAATAAATTCTTTGGGATCGAAAGGCTTAACGATATAATCATCGGCGCCCAGCTCAAGGCCCAGCACTTTATCGAAAGTTTCGCCCTTTGCTGTCAGCATAATGACAGGCACGGCGCTTGTTTTGCGGATCTGCTTTAATACCTCCCAGCCATCCTTACGCGGCATCATGATGTCCAGCACAACGAGCGCGGGCGTGCTTCGCTCAAAGGCTTCAAGGCCGCTCTGGCCATCATAAGCCAGCGATACCTTGAATCCCTCTTTCTGCAAATAGAGCTTGACGACTTCACAAATGTTTTTATCGTCATCAACAATCAATATATCCTTTGACATGGCGTCACCTCAATTATGTGTCATATGTGTATCTGTACCTATTTATATTATAGAACACTCTTCTTGTTCAGACAAACCTGTGCGTCGATATATTTACCAAATATTCATAAAACTTTCATACTTCTATCACGCTGATGCCATGCTTCTTGAGCAATGCGGCTGTCACGCCGTCACCGCTGCGCAGCTTTCCGGAGAAAGAGCCGTCATAAATGCGACCACATCCGCACGACGGGCTCTTTGATTTCAGGTAAGCGCAACGCGCACCGCAATCTCTGGCCAGCTTTAATGTCTGCCACGCGCCTTCAATAAACTCCGCTGTCCGGTCAACACCGTCCTTGGCGCGCACTTTTGCCAGACCAACAAGCACATCCTCTCCGTCACCGCCGAATATTTCGGACGGACAGCGCGGCGCTGCAAGACCCGCCAAAACCTCCGGGCAAACCAGCTTCACTTCTCCCTGGCGATGCATTTCCATTATTCTGTGGTCTGGACGCGCCTCGCCGTCGTAGCGGCATTTTACGCCCGCCAGGCATGCGCTGGCAATATCCATGTTCAGCCTCCTCAGCCTAGGCACTATTCGTGTGATTGCCTCTATAACACCCACTTTTTGGCTTCCTTTTTATTTGAGGGTAACAACCGTAACGCCGTCCTCTCCCTCGCCATATTGCCCAGGCCGGAAGGTTTTTACATGCGCGTGCATGCGCAGGTAATCACGTAATCCTGCCCGCAGCACGCCGGTTCCTTTCCCATGAATCACCAACACCTCCGTCAAGCCGGCCAGGAAAGCGTTGTCCAGATAAACATCAGTTTCCAGCACCGCTTCATCCAGCGTCCTGCCGCGCACATCCAGTGACAGCCCGGGAGAGGCGTGCTCACGCCTCACGTTACCAATGCGTTTTATTTTCTTCTCCTCGCGCACCGGCTCCACATCGTCAAGCGGCACATTAAGCTTGAGCGCGCCAGCCTGCACGTAAACGCTTCCAGCCTTCGGAGCCTTGAGCACTGTTGCAGTGACACCGTGCGACAGCAACCTAACGGCATCCCCAGGGTTTATATCCTCAGGCAGGGTATCACTTTTCTCTCT
>CAZNVX010000568.1:0-1832 GCA_964576225.1 uncultured Christensenellaceae bacterium | reverse complement strand
GTGCCGACGCCCGTGTTCCTGATCTTCCAGACAGTATTTGCGGCCACAGCGGCCACAATCGTCTCCGGCGCCATGGCCGAAAGAACAAAATTCTACTCCTATGTCATTTACAGCATCGTGATCAGCGCCATCATCTACCCGATATCCGGCCACTGGATTTGGGGCGGCGGCTGGCTCTCCGAGCTTGGTTTCCACGATTTCGCCGGTTCCACGGCTGTTCACATGGTCGGCGGCGTGGCGGCCCTTGTCGGCGCAGCCCTGCTCGGGCCCCGTATCGGCAAATACGGCAAGGACGGCAAGCCCAAGGCCATCCCCGGCCACAGCCTGACACTGGGCGCTCTTGGTGTATTCATACTGTGGTTTGGCTGGTTTGGGTTCAACCCCGGCTCCTCACTGTCCATGACGGGCGACGACGCGCTGTCCTCCGTGGGCAACATCTTCGTTACGACGAATCTGGCTGCGGCAGCCGGCGCGGGTGTCACCATGATCGTGACATGGATCAAATACAAAAAGCCGGACGTATCGGTGACGCTCAACGGCGCCTTGGCCGGCCTTGTGGCCATCACCGCCGGCTGTGACGCAGTCAGCCCCGGGGGTGCGGCATTAATCGGCGTGATTGCCGGATTCATCGTTGTCTTTGGTATCGAGTTTATCGACAAGGTTCTTAAAGTCGATGATCCGGTGGGCGCGGTGGCCGTCCACGGTCTGGCTGGAGCCGGCGGCACCATCATGGTTGGTCTGTTCGCAGTGGACGGCGGTCTGTTCTATGGCGGCGGCTGGAGTCTGGTGGGTGTTCAGGCGCTGGGCGTGGTCGCCGTGGCAGCCTGGGTTGCGGTCACAATGTTTGTTGTGTTCCTTCTTATAAAGAAGACGGTTGGCCTGCGCGTGACCAGAGAAGAAGAAATCGCCGGTCTGGATATCGAAGAGCACGGTCTTTCAAGCAGCTATGCGGACTTCATGCCCTCAATGGTCACCGGTTCCGCGTTATCAGCTGCCAAAGCGCCTGCCGCTTCCATGGATGAAGCTGTCCCGGTCGTGCATAAGGAATCCATTTCGGCCGCAACGGATGTCAAGATGACCAAACTGGATATTATCATGAATCCGTCCAAATTCGACACGTTGAAGGAAGCCATGAACGCCATCGGCGTCACAGGCATGACGGTGACGAACGTGATGGGCTGCGGCATGCAGAAGGGCGGCAAAGAATTCTACAGAGGCATTGAGGTGGAGATCAATCTGCTGCCCAAGGTGTGCGTGGAAATCGTCGTCTGCAAGGTCCCGGTCAGCACAGTGGTCGAGGCCGCGAAGAAAGCGCTGTACACAGGCAATATTGGTGACGGCAAGATCTTCGTATACGATGTCGAAAACGTTATCAAGGTGCGCACCGGAGAGGAAGGCTATCTGGCATTACAGGATGATTAATGTCAACAGGCCTTAAGAACTGCAAAGAGCCTGCGCACAGCCATGTGCGCAGGCTCTTTTACTTTTGCGGACGCTGACGGCTTTCCGGCGCTCACAGAGAAGCCGGAGCCTTGCGGCGGTGCTTAGAAACAGCCAGCGTCACGATCAGTATCACCGCCGCGAATCCGATTTGTATCAGCATGCTCTCGATCACCGGCCTGATGGTTTCGGCATCAAACACAGCGATACTGCGGATGGCTTCCACCGCTCTTATATACCAGTAGGTCGGCGTGAAGCTGGCGATTGTCTGAACTGTATTGCCCAGCAGCGCCTGGTCAACAAACACACCGCTGATGAAGCTGAAGCCCAGCGACACCACATTGGTTACAGCAGCCTGCACGCCGTGGTTTTTGATGAACTTGCCGGCAAGG
>CAZNVX010000567.1:0-1837 GCA_964576225.1 uncultured Christensenellaceae bacterium | reverse complement strand
TCGATACGATATGCGAGAGATTGGCGGATAAGGCATTGTCTGAGCCCGGCCGGGCGGCAGCACTGTCTCTCAAGCCCAAAACCAATACAGCGGCAGTGAAACGCCTGCTGGCAGAAACTTTGGAAGCCGAGAGCGTGATGATGCGTGCCGCGGCTTCTCCGTTATGCGGATTCTCGGATATATCGGGCGAGCTGGCGCGCCTCAAAGCCGGGGCAGACCTTGGCTGCAGCGAGTTGCTGCGCATTCTGGGTGTGATGAAGGCCGCAAAGCGCGCGCGCGGCGGTCTAAAAGAAAGCGGCGCTGATCTGCTTTGGAACTATGCCCGGCAGCTTGATTATGATGAGAAGCTGATGGCTGATATGGACGGAGCGATTATCGGCGAAAACGCGCTGTCGGACAATGCGTCATCTGAATTGGCGCGAATCCGCCGCAGCATTTTGCGTGAAAATGAAGGCATACGTGAGAAACTGAACGCCATTATCCGTTCACCGCATCACAAGGATCACCTTCAGGATGCCATTGTCACCATGCGGGGCGGCCGTTACGTGGTGCCGGTTAAACAGGAACACAAACGGCATATCCGTGGTCTGGTTCACGATCAATCAGCCAGCGGCCAAACGGTGTTTATTGAGCCGATTGAGGTGGTGGAGGCCAACAATCGCCTTAGGGAACTGGAGCTGGCCGAGGCCGCAGAGACAGAACGGATACTTCGCGAATTTTCCGGCCGCTGCCGTGAGATACAGCCCGGTCTGGCGGGCGACCTTGATGTGCTGACTGCGCTGGATTTGATTTTTGCCAAAGCGTCGCTGGCGTCTGCGATGAAAGCGTCTCCGCCGAACATCACAGACGAACGCATGATTGTGATCAAGAACGGGCGACATCCTTTAATTGACTCCAAAGCCGTTGTGCCGGTATCGCTGGCGATTGACGGCGGATATACTGGGCTGATTATCACCGGCCCAAATACCGGAGGAAAAACCGTCACCCTTAAGCTGGCCGGTCTGCTGGCGCTGATGGCACAAAGCGGTTTGTTTGTGCCTGCTTCGGGCGGAACAGTACTGCCCGTTTTCTCAGCGGTTTATGCCGATATCGGTGATGAACAAAGCATTGAGCAGAGTCTTTCCACATTTTCATCGCACATGACGAATATCACGCGCATTGTGAAACGGGCGGACAAGCAATCTCTGGTGCTGCTGGATGAGCTGGGTGCGGGTACCGACCCGGCCGAGGGCGCTGCGCTGGCCATGGCAATACTGGAGACGCTGGAGCATCGGCGCTGCACCGTGCTGGCGACCACGCATTACAGTGAAATAAAAGCCTTTGCGATGGCAAGTGCCTCATACCAGAATGCATGCATGGCGTTCTCATTGAAAACGCTGAGTCCGACCTACGAGCTGATCATGGGCGTGCCGGGCGTGTCCAATGCTTTTGAGATTTCCAAAAAGCTGGGTCTTGATGAAAACGTCATCACCCGTGCGCGTGAGCATATGTCCGAAGAGACAATCAAGTTTGAGCAGCTGATCGGTGAAGCTCAAAGGCGGCATGAGATGGCTGAGAGAAAAGCGCAGCAGGCTGAAAACGATCGCCGCAACGCGCAGTCCGCCCGCGACAAAAGCGATATTGAGCTTAAAAAAGCGCATGAGAAAGCGCAAAAATTGGTGGATCGTGCCAATGAAAAAGCGCTGGAGATATTAAAGGAAGCCCGAAACGAGGCTGAACGCGTGATTGCAGAACTAAAGGCTGCACAGGGTCGTCAGGAGGAAATCAACGCGGCGCGCAGATCGCTGACGGATAAAATTAACCTGGCGTCAGCAACGCTGCTCGAAAAACCCAGAGA
>CAZNVX010000566.1:0-1857 GCA_964576225.1 uncultured Christensenellaceae bacterium | reverse complement strand
ACATCCTGCATCATGCCGCCCCGCAGTGATTTGGCGCTCTGCTCGCCAAGCACCCAGCGGACAGCGTCTGACACGTTGCTTTTGCCGCTGCCGTTCGGCCCGACCACGCCGATGATCGACCCATTCATATGCATTTGTGTTTTTTCCGGAAAGGATTTGAATCCCGACATCTCAATGCATTTTAAAAACAATATCCGCTACGACCTTTCCCGCAGTATTATGCAGTCTAAAAGCTGCGTTCTCTCTTTGAACAATCCAAAAAAAAATCGGCATATGCTGCCGAAGCCTGCGCCCGTTATACACTCAACGAACCTCGACAAGCAGTTTGATCGATGTCCTTGAAACGCCGTCTATCTCAATGTTGGTAAAAGCAGGGATTACCACCAGGTCTATACCGCGCGGCGCCATAAAACCACGTGTGATAGCGATGGCTTTGATGGCCTGATTAACAGCGCCGGCGCCTACCGCAAGCACCTCCGCGCGGTTATGGTCGTTAATCATGGCTGCAATGGCGCCCGCCACGGATTTTGGTTGTGACTTGGTGGATACTCTCAACGGTTCCATAACAGCCCCCACTTCTCATATAACGACTTATATTATAACAAGAAAGCAAGAAAAAGACTACCTTTTTTTAGAGCGCCGCGTCAATCATTGCCGCAATCTTATCCTTTCCAACCACACCGACGGACTTGGACACAACGCTGCCGTTTTTAAACAGTATCAGCGTGGGGATGCTCATCACGCCAAAGCGCTGGGCAAGTTCGGGCTCTTCATCAATATTGATCTTGCCCACCGATACTTTTCCGTCGTAATCTTGCGCGATCTGGTCGATGGTCGGTGATAGCATCCGGCAAGGCGCACACCATTCTGCCCAAAAATCGACCAGCACAGGATGGGCGTTGCTGGATACTCTCTCGTCAAAGCTTATATTTGTGATTTGGATGGCTTTTGTTGACATAATGACTCTCCTTTGTTCTTCAGACAAGCTTTATCTTTTGCCTACCATTCTGTAGACATTGGTTACTTTTCTATTATATAACGGCGCGGCGATTTTTAACAGGACAAATGCAAGCAGTGCAAAACCCAGACCGAAAAGCGCCATCGTCACATCCGGGACCTTAAACACGTGCCACCGAGCCGACAGCAGCCAGCCAAGCAACACACCTATAACAAGCATCAGAAGCGGGAACAGGTAAGCGATGGCAGACGCACTGAGGGCCTTTCTAATGCGGATGCTCACCGCCACATGCTCGCCCACTTGCGCACCGAGCTCATTTTCCACCAAAATGACAATCTCATTTTGGGTGGAGAGCATGCCGCAGGCGTGGCAGCGTCCGCACGCAGCGGACCGGGTGAACTTCACATGCGCGAAACCGCCTTTTATATCGATCACTTCTCCATATTCCGTGAGATTCTCCATCGCGGTACCCTTATTCCGTGATTTTGAGCCCCAGTTCACGCAGCTGTCTGGCGGTTACGCGGGAAGGCGCGTTGGTCATCAGGCACGACGCGTTCTGAACCTTGGGGAATGCGATCACATCACGGATTGATGAGCAGCCGAGCAGCAGCATCGCCAGCCTGTCGAGCCCGAAAGCAATCCCGCCATGCGGCGGCGCGCCGTACTTGAGCGCTTCCAGCAAAAACCCGAAATTCTCCCATGCCTCTTCCTGCGAATGGCCAAGCACGCGCAGCATTCTCTCCTGCAATTCTGTGGTGTGGATACGGATGCTTCCGCCGCCGATCTCGTTCCCGTTCAGCACAATATCGTACGCTTTCGCATAGACATGAGCCGGGTCGCTCTCCAGCTTGTCCGCATCCTCGTCACGCGGAGAGGTGAACGGATGATGCATAGCCATA
>CAZNVX010000565.1:0-1859 GCA_964576225.1 uncultured Christensenellaceae bacterium | reverse complement strand
CGATTTGTTGTAAAAACAGGAATACAGACAAGAGCGAGCAAGAAGCCAGACAAAAGCTGTATCTTGCCTTGGCGTTTTATCACTTGTCTTTCAACGGGTAAATGTCCGAGAAGGGCAGCCAGACCAATTATCAGACCGGTATCGGCGATAATGGATCCGATTGCATTCCCCAACGCCAGATCAGGGTTACCGTTGATGGCAGCCAGCACAGATACTGTTGCCTCAGGGAGAGTTGTGCCCAAGGAAATTATGGTGGCGCCAATGATGATTTTTGGCATGCCCCATCGAAGGGAAAGGCTGACGGCCTGGTCAACCAGCATGTCGGCCCCTTTGCTAAGAAAAAAGAGCATAGCGCCAACAATTACAAAAAGAATAGCCAAAGGTAGGGAATCGAGGCAGTTGTAAATTAATTCATCCATCTTGAAACTCAATCTCCTTTTTCAATACAAAAAACTCAACAAAGAATCTCTTTGTTGAGTCTCACCAAACAAATGTCATTAAAACCGGGAAAACTTCCGGGATGACGGCTTTAATCCCTTTCGCAAAAGGTCGGTTACTCCCTCTCCATAATTATATATGCGATTGTACAAATGTCAACTATGAAATGATCCTATGGATAAACTGTCCGAAATTTTTGTGGCGGTGGAACGGTGGACAACAAAATTGTCTTGAGATATTTGAAGCATTGTTTAAAGCACCAAAGACGGGGTATCAATAGTTGTGCCAGGGCTGTCCAAAAAGAAGCTTTTTACAGCGTCACCAACGAAACACTTATTAACTTTCTATACATTGCGTATTAATGAGAATATATAGTTAAGGAGATGATCATAATGAAGGAACAGAGGATGGCTCGACTGGATGACCGCACCCACAATAATACGCCCGATGCCCATATACCAATGGGCGCTTCGTTTGTGGGTGATATAGAAACCAAGGCAGGCATACGTGTAGATGGGAGCGTAAAGGGTCACATCAACGCTGCGGGCAATGTGGATGTTGGCCCGGATGGTAAAGTGCAAGGCTCTGTAAAGGGCAGTCGCATTCATATCGCCGGCAGCATCAGGGGTAATGTCACCTCAAGCGCTGTGGTGCAGCTGGTCAGTGGCGCGAGGCTGTCGGGCGACTTAAGTGCTTTGAGCCTGTCTGTTGAAGAGGGAGCAAGTTATAAAGGTCAATGTGTTATTGGCAAGCAGCCGGAAGAAATTATCGAGACTCATGATGATGAGAAGCCAACAGACGGAAACACAACGGCAAAAAAAGGTGGAGCTCCCGAAACCAAGAGAACTTAAAACCCTGGTGCCTATGGAGGCGAATGGCTATGGTCATCACGTGTCAAGTGACCGTTCCCAGCGCAGCGCTTCAAGGTAGAGCGACATAAAAGTATCGTGGCTTAGGTTGTAGCCCGCCAGGAATGCGTCCGTGCATGTCCAATCTGCTTTTTCAAAGCAAAGAATAGTATTGAGCACATGGCGCAGATCGCTGCCGTTGCCTAGAAGCGCGTGCTTGACGGCGTCAGTCAGCGGCAGTCTTGCTATCACTTTCTCCATACTTTCATTCAGCAGCACATCAATGGAGGAGAAAAGCCCGGTGAGAAAATAGTCGGACTCGAGTTTTAGTCCAAAAACAATGACGGCAAATTGTGATAACATACGGGCGCGTATCAGAGAAACCTTGACGAGCTCTTCGTTATCGGAGTTCTGCAACCCCTTCAGCATTGCCCCATCGGATCAGATCGTGTACACCGAGCTGAACCAATGCGTGGTGGATTGACGTGATCTGCAAACGCGCCCCATAATAAGCTGAATTGGCAATGCGCAGCAGCTTGTACGACAGCTCAACATCGCGTTCAATAATGGCAG
>CAZNVX010000564.1:0-1863 GCA_964576225.1 uncultured Christensenellaceae bacterium | reverse complement strand
CGTGGCTTCTAAATGAAGCGAATCCATCAGGCTGGCGGCCGTGGCAAGCGCATACACAAAGCCCGAGCATCCTGCCCCTACATCCATATTGGCGCAATTTTCAATTCCCAGCTTCTTTTGCACGTAGCTCGACATACCCGGCGTCACATATTCGCTCGTAATCGTGCTGGCAATGATCAGCCCGATATCCTGCTTATCAATACCGGACCGCTTTATCGCCGCTTGTGCGACATCCACCGCCATGTCAATCGACCGTTCTCCTGTCGTGATGTGCCTGGAACTGATTCCTGTCCGTTTTTTTATCCATTCATCGCTTGTATCGACAAGCTTTTCTAGCTCGTAATTCGTCACAGTCCTCTCGGGCACCTTGATCGCGATGCCCGCGATTTCCACAGATGCTAACAACTCATGTTTCCTCTCATTTCTAAATATTTGCCTTGCGAATCCAATCAAAGCCCTCTCATGCCAAGAAATTTTTGATGGCGGTTCTCAACAAGCCGCTCGGGCGGCACCCGGGTCAGGCGCCTTAAGGATACGCGTATCACGCGGGAAATATCCTCCACACATGCATCCATGTTGAAGCGGGAAAAACCTTCCGGCTCCTTGATGACGCTGTCGACAATATTGAACCGCTTTAAGTCAGCCGCCGTCAGTTTCAGGCTTTTCGCTGCTTCCTGTGCCATTGAGCTGTCTTTAAACAATATCGACGCACAGCCCTCGGGTGATATTACGGAAAAATAACTGTTTTCCAGCATAATAAGGCGGTCGGCCAGCGACAGCGCCAACGCTCCGCCGCTGCCGCCCTCTCCGATGATGACGGAGATGATTGGCGTTTTCACGGTGGCCATGGCCCGCAGGTGTTCCGCGATGATCAGTCCCTGCCCCTTCGCTTCCGCGTCCACGCCGCAAAACGCGCCCGGCGTATCCACCAGGCAGATGACCGGCCGTTGAAACTTCTCAGCCTGGCGCAGCGCCCGCATCGATTTTCGGTACCCTTCCGGATTGGGCATGCCGAAGTTGCATTCCATCCGTTCTTCAAGCGTGTGGCCTTTCTGCTGACCGATAACCGTCACCGGACAGTTTTCGAACCAGGCGATCGCAGTGAATATCGAATGATCGTCGCCCAGACATTTATCGCCTTTGACTTCAAACACCCCATGGAACAGCTTCCCCAGATAATCACGCGCCTGGGGCCTGTTCTCTTTTCGGGCATTCATAACGCGCTCCCAGGCCTGCTCCCGGCCTTCGTCAGCGCCGCCGCCTAGCGGCTCATGTGTTTCGTTTAAAGACATCGTTATATATTTCCTCTATAATCGTTTTGGGGCGGCCGTCGCCGCAGTGCAGCGCCAGTATGGCCGCCAGCGTATCCCGCATGTTCTTGCGTTCCACGATGCAGTCGAGCAAACCGTGTTCATACAGGTATTCTGCTGTCTGAAAACCTTCCGGCAGTTTATCGCGCACCGTCTGTTCAATCACGCGCGGACCCGCGAAGCCGATCAGCGCGCCAGGTTCGGCGATCGTAATATCCCCCTGCATGGCAAAGCTGGCGGTCACGCCGCCGGTTGTGGGGTGAGTTAATACGTTGACGTGCAGCAGCCGCTGGGCGCTGTGCCGCGCCAAAGCTATCGTTGTGCGCGACATCTGAAGCAACGACAGGATTCCCTCCTGCATGCGCGCGCCGCCGGATGCGCAGAAAATGATAAGCGGCAATCGGTTCAGCGTGGCGAACTCGGCAATGATGACGATCTTCTCCCCCACCACAGTGCCCATGCTGCCCATCATAAAGTATGAATCCATCACCGCAAGCGCCGTTCGGAGACCTTTGATAGACGCTTTGCCAATCACCACGCCTTCCTGCAATTT
>CAZNVX010000563.1:0-1880 GCA_964576225.1 uncultured Christensenellaceae bacterium | reverse complement strand
TTGAGATATGTTTAAAACAAAAGATGCTGCTTTGGGCAGCATCCACATACGGAATTTTGAATTACACACTTGCATATTAGCAGAATTTGTGGATAGCTGTTGTTGAGCGTTTTTGCTAATAAACTGCTAATAAGACCCCAAAAAACGGGGTAATATCGGGGAAAACTGCGCGATACCGGATGGAACCCGAATTGCCGGAAAACCCAGTACTGAAGCGGGTTCTACGGCATTGTAAAGCATTGTGTACTACCCCGTTATAATCGTCAGCTGTTTCTCCTAAGCGTGAGGCCACCGGTTCGAATCCGTTCGGGTGCGCCAGAAAACCCCGATGTGAAGCCACTTTCGGGGTTTTTATTGCCCAAAAATCAAAGCGATTTTTGACTACACAAAGTAACAACGTCCTACCCTTCGCAGCGCATTTTCGAGGGCTTTTTTACATGCTGAAAAACCGATGTCGGAGCAATTTTGACTACATTTTACTACACTTTTTATATAACGCCTTATCATTCTATAGACTTTATGGCACAAAACTGATCAAACGCAGTTGTATGTGAGCGTTGATATACATTTATATTCATCAATTATACATCCAATAAATATGAAGAATTCTAGGAGGAAACAGAGTCATGGAACAAAATGAATGGAAACGAATTATGCCGTGTTTTGATTGAAAGAATTTGATCGACGATGCCGGAACCGTCAACGCTTTTAAAGTTAATTGCATTTCCGGTGCGCATACTTGGCCGCTTTTGAGCGAGGTGTGGGATTTATATCAGAACGCTGGTGGACTCTCGCTCAAGGCAATCTCACGGACAGCCTTGGTTGGAACGAACCGGACAAGCTGCCGGTTACACTCGCTACGCTCATGACCAAGATCATCATGGACAAGCCCATCGCGCCCGGAGAAGGCATTCTGCACCACGATGAAGGCGTTGACCTCATGCCAGCAAATATCGAGCTGTCCGCCATGGAGGTATCGCTGGTCAATACCATGAGCCGCGAGATTGTGCTGAGGAACTACCTTAACGGCGGCATACAGCACACCATATTTCCTCGCTTCCTCTGCAAAGCGCAGTGTCAAATTGGTCAAAAAAGCTATCACAATACATGCTTTTATTTCAAAGTGTGGTATAAATGCTGAAGCCGTAAATATCCCTTAGAACAAGCCTTCTAGCCCCCTCCCCCGTATATATTGAACTATAGGCATGCGCCTGGGGGACGTTTCCCTCAGCACAGCAAGGGATTTCAGAAACTCCACTCATCAAAATGTTTTATTTGATCTTATAATAAAATCAGATAATAATCACCCCCTATGCAAATAAATACTTTGTCAGTCTTAAGGAAATCATTTTGACTATTGTGGTTATATTATCAGCCTAATAGCGGGGCTTTACTTCACCGCTTTCTCTAAAATACCTATAATGGTTTTGTATTGAAAAATGGGACGAGAGTCATGTATTATGAATATCAGGAGGTAATAAAAATGGAGCTAATGGATGTAAGCACTGTTCTGATCGTAGAAGACCAGCAAGATCTGGCTATGACAATAGGAGATTACCTCATTGCAGATGGATATAAGATACAAATCTGCCACACTGGAAACGAAGCTTTAGAATACTTCAATAAGTTCAGGCCAGACCTTGTCATACTCGACATCATGCTTCCGGATACAGATGGTATGAAACTTTTGAATAGTATTCGGTCAAAATCAAAAATACCCGTATTGATGCTCAGCGCACGTTCGAGCGATGTAGATAAAATACTGGCTCTCGGATTAGGTGCAGATGATTATATGACAAAACCTTTCAGCCCGGGAGAATTGGTAGCAAGGGTGAGAGCACAGATCAGAAGGTACACAGAGTTTTCTGTCGAAGAAAAAG
>CAZNVX010000562.1:0-1889 GCA_964576225.1 uncultured Christensenellaceae bacterium | reverse complement strand
TAAAACAGCTGGTATTTCCGCACCCCACGGTTTGTGAGGCGCTGCGCGAGGCCATTTTTCAGCTGTAGAATATGAATTTTGAAGGAGATTGGTCATGACAAAGTGTTTAATCGTCGATCCATTGAAGGAGCGGAAACCGGGCAAAATAACGTTCAAAGATATCCCGATGAACGCGTACCAAAAAACGGTCGCGGATGAGAAGAGCACCTTCACAAAGGAGGAGTTTCTGCGGATGTATCGGGACATGCTCGTTATCCGAGAATTTGAGACCATGCTCAATTTGGTCAAAACGACAGGCGAATACGAGGGTATCGCGTATAACCAGCCGGGCCCGGCGCATCTGGGCATCGGTCAGGAAGCGGCGTATGTCGGCCAGGCTTTCGGCTTGGGGATCAACGACTATACCTTCGGTTCTCACAGAAGCCACGGCGAAATACTCGCAAAAGGTCTGTCCGCCATCGCTCAGCTGCCCGACGTGGAGCTGATGAACATCATGAAGAGTTTCTTTAACGGCGAAACCTTTGCAGTGATCGAGAAGACGACCAAAGCCGCCAGCGTCAAGGATATGGCTGTCCAGTTCCTGATCTACGGGACGCTGGCAGAAATATGGGCCAAGCAAACAGGCTTCAACCGCGGCCTTGGCGGCTCAATGCACGCGTTCTTTATCCCGTTCGGCATCTTCCCGAACAACGCCATTGTGGGCGGAAGCGCGGACATCGCCACAGGCGCGGCGCTGTACAAACGCGTTAACAGCAAAGACGGGCTCGTTGTCTGCAACATCGGCGACGGCAGCATTGGCTGCGGCCCTGTTTACGAAGCGATGAACTTCGCGGCGATGGATCAGCTTCGTCTGCTTTGGGACGAAAACCATAAAGGCGGCCTTCCCATCATATTCAATATTTTCAACAACTACTATGGCATGGGCGGCCAAACGTGCGGTGAGACCATGGCTTATTGTGAAGTTGCGCGCCTCGGCGCAGGTATCACCCCCAGCCAGATGCATGCGGAGCGGGTTGACGGCTTGAATCCGCTCGCGGTGATTGACGCCTACCGGCGCAAACGCCGCATTATAGAGAACCACGAAGGGCCTGTGCTGCTTGATGTGATTACATATCGCTTTTCGGGGCACAGCCCGTCCGATGCGTCGGCATACCGCTCCAAGGAAGAAGTGGATATGTGGAAGGAGATGGATTCCATCGTTTCGTTCCGCGAACAGATAATAAACGCGGCCGTGGCCACGGAATCCGAGCTGGATGGCGTTGAGAAATACGTTAAGGAAGAGATACTACGGGCAGTCAAGCTAGCGAAGGATGATACGCTCTCACCAAGAATGGATCTCGATAAAACGCCTCACATTATCGCGGATCTGATGTTTTCGAACGGCCATGTAAAAAGCATGGATGAGACAAGAAAGCCGGAGGCTCTGCAGCCCAAAGAAGAGAACTCGCGTGTGCAGCAGGTCGCCAAGAAAATCCGTTTCGCTTATGATGATAACGGAAAGCCGGTCTCCAAGAACAAGGTGCTGCAGTACAGAGACGCAATCTTTGAGGCGATCGTTGATAAATACTATGAAGATCCCACACTGACCTCCTATGGTGAAGATGTGCGTGAATGGGGCGGCCCGTTTGCTGTATACCGCGGGCTCTCCGAATGTTTGCCGTATCACCGGCTTTTCAATGCGCCGATCTCCGAGGGCGCCATTGTGGGTACCGGCGTCGGCTACGCCATGGCAGGCGGTCGCGTCATTGTGGAGCTGATGTATACCGACTTTCTGGGGCGTGCGGGTGATCAGGTTTTCAACCAGCTGAGCAAATGGCAGTCAATGAGCGCCGGTATACTTAAGATGCCCTGTGTGCTCAGGATGTCTGTTGGCTCTAAATATGGCGCGC
>CAZNVX010000561.1:0-1890 GCA_964576225.1 uncultured Christensenellaceae bacterium | reverse complement strand
CTGGAAACCGCCTTGTCGGTCATTACCACTTCCTATTTAAGATCGGAAAGTATCATTACGGCGGTGGACGAAAACCTGCCCTACCTGAACCCGCCTGTGGTGCAGGTGTTTGAAAACTTTCTTGCCCAATCGAAGCTCATCAACTCCAACATTCGTAACGCCTTGGAAAGACTGAAAGGAAAGCTGTACAGCGAGGTGTTTGACGAATGGCTGGATGCGCTCATTGCCTGCCAGGAGGATAAGACCCTAAAAACGACCCTCATTCCGATTGTAGATAAGCTGTCGGATATGCGTGTCGTATCGGCGGATTTGGACTATCTGCTCTATGAGCCGGTAAAAGAGTTTATCACGATGGCGGTTCTGCTTATAGGTAATATCCCCCTTATCTATGTCCTCAATAAAAGCTGGTTCCACACGCTGGTATACACCACGCCGGGTAAATTTATTTTGGCCGTATGCGTCTTTGTCATTTTTATTTCAACAGCGGCGGTGGTCCGGCTGACGAAACCCGTTGAATACAAGCGTTAAACGCAGACAGGAGGCAAGCCATTGTACGGTATACTTTTCTGCTTCGGTGCGCTCTTTGCTGCCGGAGTCTATTTCATTCTTGCAGATATTTTGAAATTACCCGCTTTAGCCACTACGCGGGCAGTGATACAGGCCGGGCGCACGGACAGGCGTAAGGCAAAGAATTTTGACGCCGTGGTGCTGGAGCTTTCTTCCCGCCTGTCCAAATTCATGCGCCTGGATAGATACAAGCGCCGGAAAACAGAGGCGACCCTGAAATCGGCGGGCATCCTGATGACGCCTGAAACTTTCACGGCCAAAGCCATCGTCAAGGCCGGGATTGCGGCGCTGGGTATCATCCCGGCGCTTTTTATTTTCCCTATGATATGCCCTCTTTTCGTGTTTTTGGCTATCACGATTTATTTCAAGGAAATTATGTCAGCAGACGAAACCTTGAAAAAGAAGCGTGAGCAGATCGAGCATGAGCTGCCCCGGTTTGTATCTACGGTGGCCCAGCAGCTCAAAGCGTCCCGCGACGTACTCTCTATTTTAGAGAAATACCGGCAGACGGCAGGCGTCCATATGCGCAGCGAACTTGATATTACCATCGCCGACATGCAATCGGGCAACCTGGAAACCGCCCTTGTACGCTTTGAATCCCGCATGGGGAGCGCCATGCTTTCTGATGTGGTCCGTGGGTTAATCGGCGTGATCCGGGGCGACAACGGCGTCGCCTTCTTTGAACTTTTATCGCATGACTTCAAGCAGTTTGAAATCCAGCGCCTGAAACTCATTGCCATGAAGCAGCCCGGCAAAATCCGCAAATACTCATTTTATATGCTGGGCTGCTTTTTGCTGATGTACCTCGGCATCCTGTTCTTTGAGATCATGAACGCGTTTAGCGGACTGTTTTAGTGGGGGGAAGCCGTATGGGAGAAAACAATATCAGGGCTTCGTTTTTGAAGAAGTTGGACAAAAATTATCAAACTTTCCTGTCGCAATGGCTGGCCCTTGATACAGCAGCGCTTATCGAGAATGCCGAAAAGATTGCCGTCATAAAGCAGACATACCAGCAGCTAAAAGAAGAAGACAGTGATTTTTTTACTGATTGCATGGCATATTTAACGCGATTTGAGAATCCGTTGGAAATCATCAGTGACGATTTGGGCATGATGCCCATCGTTGACCATGATGATGTGGGTCATGCTCTTTGGGAACTTAGCGATCACAGGGACGCGGATTGCGATTATGAACTGGATGTGGCGGCTACGCAGCCGGGCAGGGACGACGATGAAATGGAGGTGTGAATTTGCTTAAAATATTGCGCCAAAAGCGCGGCGAGGGCTACGTTGACGTGGCGGTCATCGTGCTGGCGGCTATGCT
>CAZNVX010000560.1:0-1895 GCA_964576225.1 uncultured Christensenellaceae bacterium | reverse complement strand
TCAGTGCATTGATCGAACCTTCAACAGGCACGGTTGCCGACACATCGCCATCGCCGCTTGATACGGTATCACTTGCGAACGCAGGCACAGCCGTTGAGATAAGGAGCAGCATCACCGCTGCCATGGTCATAAGAATCTTGGTCATACGTTTTTTCATTGAATATCCTCCATATGTTGATTATTGTTTTCCGGTATACCGGATGACTACTTGATTGTGAGACGAATCTTGTATCCTGCTTTGCTAATGAATTCTTTGGTATCGAGGTCATAGTAATTTAGATATGCAATAACCTCATATTCGCCGGTTCTCACGTCTTCCAACAAAGAAATGCCCGTGATATGCTGATTGGGATATATGGGTGTGGATCTGGCAATCAGAACATCATCAAGATAAACCTCTGCCTGCTGAATGATACTGTTCTCTTCTAAGTTTTCGACGATCCATTCGCCGATTGTACCTACCTTGCCGGCCGGGAAACTGATATGAGAACTGAGCTTGTCCGTTACAATAAGCTGTTGCTTTTCGAGTTCCTTGAGAATCTCTTCCCGCGCTTTTGCTTGTGCTTCACCGTCGATAGAGCTGCCGTCATCATCGAGATAAACAGGCAATGATTTGTCATCAAAAGAGTCTGCACACCCTCTGAGAAAAAAGAACGCTGCTGCGATAACAACAGCTCCGATGAGCGCTATGATCAGCACTTTCTTTTTCGTGCTCATCTTTGCGTTTGATTTGTCTCTGCTCATACTCATAATCCTCCGATTTGTTGATAATAAAAAAAACCGACATCTCTGCCGGTTGATTCTTTAGTGTTCATTTATACCGAAATTATTTGTTCCTCGCCATAAAAAAAGCACCTGATTGACAGATGCTTTCAAAGAAACAATTTATGCTGAACGGTTTTTTGCTTTAGGTGAATACGAAGCACATTTCTCAATTGACTGAAATTCGCCACCGCATAAGTTTTTACAATAATATTCTGTGTTGCCGCATCGCACAGAAGCATTGGTCAGATTGGCACATGTTTTGCATATGCAACTGGGGCAGTTCCCGTGCTTTGCCGACTCTCTTTTATCTGTTTTTATATCCTCCAAATCCATATAACATCTCCTGTTTCATGAAAACTGATTGAGGGCTTATATGATACCAGATTCATAGATAGAATTCTAGCATTTTTATAAAGCAGTTAAAGTGTATTAAGACATACATCTACAAATTCAAATACCTTTCCATCTCATCTTGAAACTTAAATTCAATCCGTATGCTCTTATCCGCACCAATCAAAATCCGCTCCACAAGACTGGCAACAATTTCTCGCGTCAGCTCAAATATGCCCGTATACTTGCCGAAACGCCGCATGAAATCCGTCATGTATTCATCGCCATTATTCAGCTTTTCAAGCTCCTGCTTCAAAGACAATATCCGTTCTTTATTTTCCTTGTCCATCCGCTCAAAGTTGTCACGCAGATTCACATAGGCTTCATCGTTAAGCGTTTCATCGAGCTTATTGATATACGCATGAAATACATGGGCTTTCGTGTTGGCAATTTGTTCACGCTCGGCATTTGCAGCTTCCAACTGATGTTGGAGCCGCTTTCTCATCAAAGCCACTTCGTTGTTCGCGTTCCGATTCAGCGCCGCCTCAACATCGACAAAGCTGTCAATCAGGCTGGATATGCTCGCCAGCAATACTTCCGCAATCACATCCTCCGCAATCAGATGGCTGGTACAGGATGCTCGCCCAAGCTGCTTGTTGGTCTTGCGTCTGAAATAATAATGCACCCTGCCGTCCTTGGTGGTTTTGGTGCGCTGCATCTGCGTCAGACAATCGGTGCACATTACGAATCCGGCCAGCACAGACGGCTTTGTTGTATTCGTGTTTGACGCAGCCGATTTC
>CAZNVX010000559.1:0-1903 GCA_964576225.1 uncultured Christensenellaceae bacterium | reverse complement strand
TCTTCAAATCGCTTCAAACGATAATTTTGAATGGGCTTTTCAAGCATCGGCACTTGATAATCGTTGACCGTTTCAATAGCGTGCTCACCCATTTCAGAATAATTCGTTGTTAGCGAAATTTGCGGGTAGACAAAATAACGATCCATATCAACGATATACTTCATAAAGTATTTAAGCCACGACTTCTCGTTCCACGATGAGATGTATGCCGGCACATTTGCTGCGGCAATTTCTCCGTCCGAGTTTTTTTCATACCAAGCACGGAAATTACGCCACATACTTGTTGACCAACACTGGCCCCATGATTGAGCAAACTGCATTAAGAAAACATCGGAACCATCGTTTGCAGGCTCAAAAGACAACCCTAGTCCCGGATGAGTGTGATGCTTGTATAGGGAAATTCCGGCAATGCGCTCATCATCATGATAGAAATCCAAAACTTGCCTGCAGTACGCGTAAAATCCTTTTGAAACACCAAGATCATCTTCAAATACAATGACAGCGTCATAATCATACGCCAGATCTCCGCATTTCAGTATGTGAGATCGCAACCCCTGATTCGCTTCAAAACAACGCACTCTTTTGTTTCCATTTTTCCAGACAAACGTCTCGGCGATACTTGCTATTTCATTCTGCTTCTGTCCTTTGTCAATACTGATCAACAGATCAACCGAGTCACCACAGTACTCAGCTTCATTAAGGGATTGCAAAATTCTTTGCAGCCCTATGACTCGGTCATAGCACACAATTACGATGCAAATCACGAACGTGTTCCTCGACTTTGATCGATTTTGAAATCGCTGCTACGCTTTCGATATTCAGTAAGAAAATCCTCAATGTCCAAAAAATGTGGGCACATGTCCTTAACCCGAGTCTCAGGCCAATCCCACCACCTTATTCGCATCAACTCGCTTATTTGACTTTCTGAAAACCTTTTCCTAATCTGTGTCGCCGGTGATCCAGCATAGATAGTGTATGGTTCAACATCTTTCATAACATAGGCGTTTGCTCCGATAATTGCACCATCGCCTATCGTTACACCTGAACTAATCAAGACTCCATGACCGATCCACACATCATTTCCAATAATCACCGGATGCTTATTGCCCTCATCAGCATAAATAAACTCGTCATATTTTGAATATTTCACGAATGTTGTTCCGTTCTGCTTGAGGGTCGAATAAAAAACCGGAGATGTGGAAACGAACTTTCGGGTGGGATGACGTCCAATAAGCACCGTCGCATTGTTCGCGATGCTGCAGAAACGACCAATTTTCCCAACAATCAGGCAGTTTTCTCCAATATACGTACCATACCCTATTTGGCCGCCTACTCTAGAATTTCGGCCGATTACATTTTGTCCTTCGAACAACGTATTATAATCAGCATTCCCATACACGCGGATTTGCTTTCGTTGCATTTTGAAATATAGGCTCTTAATTATTCGTTTCAGTTCAAATACCATCATCTTGCTCTTTTCATTTGCTCTTCATTATGCTGATTCCATCGCTAAACATGAAGGTATTTTTGCGAGCCGCACAAACGGTATTGATGCATACAAAAAGGACAGTACATAACTGGTGTTGTAAATGAATACTGATGTACTTGTATGAAGCACTTGAATGAGCAGAAGACTATACATAATGACAAAATAGATTAGTTTTGTCCTTCTTGCCAGTCTATACACAGCCAGGCATAAAAGCGTAAAGAACAAAGACCCTGAAAATACGCCTATCAGTCCAAAATCCATGTAGAAGGAAAAGAATATTGTAGGCATCGCGTTGTAAAAAACACCTTCACCAATCTGCACTTGTGGTGCTGTGTATTCCGCTAATGCATTCATAACCTGCGGGTACGTATCGATTATGTCTAGCGCTCTTAAACCAATCACGAAAGGATCAGC
>CAZNVX010000558.1:0-1906 GCA_964576225.1 uncultured Christensenellaceae bacterium | reverse complement strand
TCAGGCTCGACAGCCTCCCGGATGGGCCTTGTTTCATCGGGATAGTGGCGCCATACAATATCGGCCAATACGGGCGGCAAGTTCCAGCGATTGAGCAGTGCGGCGCCGATTTCCAGGTGATTGCATCCGAAAAGTCCCTCTTCTCCCTTAATGAGCTCCCCCCAATCGAGCCGGTCTGCTTTCAACAGTTTCGCGTAGTGTTCCGGCAGACGTTTAAGGAAGAAGGCTTTTCCCACGTTGGTCAGCAGACCGCCGATAAAAGCCGCCGTCGTATCGGTCTGCGTGTACAACCCGGCAATTTTTTTGCTTAGAGCGCCGATATGCAGTGAGTTGGACCAGAGATTACGGACGGCGGCCGGGTCTTCTCCGCTGTCGCGCAGGCTTGAATAGGTGGAAATACCCAGTGCGATAGTCCGCACCTCACGCATGCCCAGAATAACAAGGGCCAGTCGAATGTCGCTGATCTTATGTCGCATGCCAAAATACGGCGAATTGCTGATCCGCAGAATCGCCAGACACAAGGCCGGGTCTTGTTCCAGCGTTTTTGAAACTTCCTCGACGTCCGCATCCGGCTTCTCGGTAAGGGCAATCAATTCGGCAACCACGCCAGGAACGGCCGGCAGGTCCTCTTCAAAATAAGCGGTTCTGGGATTGATATTAACTGAAGCGTGCATGGTATGAAGTCTCATTTCAGCGGTGTATTTGCCGATTTTATTTTCAACAGTTATCGCACCAGAAGCACGGGGCAGGGCGCATGATTAATGACGTGCGAAGTAGTACTTCCCAGCATCAGCTCGCGCAGTTTGCTGTGTCCATAAGCGCCCATCACGATAAGGCCCGCGTTGCAGTCCTTGGTCTGTTGAATAATTGCTTCCCCGGGATCACCTGTTTTGTTGCCATAATCAACATCCAGGTCATGGCTTTGCAGATAGTCCCGCGCCTCGTCCATCCATTGTTGTCCTGATTTCTCTCCCACCACGAGCAGGTGCATTTTGCGTTGTCCTTCCGCCGCCAGGGCGGCGCCGACTTTAAGCGCCTTTCGCGCGTGATTCGACCCGTCGTAGGCGAGCACGAAATGTTCCGCACCGGGGGTATCATGTCCGGTAACCAGCACAGGCACGGGCGCGCGCCTCACCACGGCCTCGGTGGTGGAACCGATAAGCCCTTCAAGGAATTCGTTGTGTTCGCCTGCCCGGCCCATGACGATGATATCGGCCAGTTCGCTTTTCTCGATAATAATCCTGGGCACGATGCCGGTATGCAGAGCGGTTTCACAGGGGACGCCGTGCCGCTCGCAAAGTCCCGCCGCATATGCGAGGGCGGCCTTGCCGCGCTCATCGAGCAACATGGCAATGCTTCCTTGGTAGTTGACATAGGGCGCGGTGCCCAGCGACGCGGACAAATCCCGCAGAAACGGGCCTTCAAGCAGTTTCACATCCACCACATGCAGGGCCAATATCGAAGCGCCCCGCTTTTCAGCCAACGCCACGGCATAACGCACGCCAATGGCGGCGGCATCGCTCCCATCCGTTGTAACCAGGATGCGTTTTATCATCATCACTGCCTTTCTTCGCGCCACGCGAAAGGTTGCGTCTAGTCCTGGGCAGACGATTCCGTCAGCTTTCCAAAATTCTTGAGCATTGTGATGCCGTCAGTTTGACTTTTCTCCGGATGAAATTGTACGGCAAAGAGATTGCCCCTTCCAACCATGGCTGGAAAATCAATCCCATAATTGCACCGGGCCAACACAATTTCGTCCTCATCCGGTACGGCGTAATAGCTGTGTACAAAATAGGTGTAGGGCTCACCGTTGATGCCGTCGAAGAGCGTACGGTTCCGACCCGACACCGGCATCAAACGGTTCCATCCCATATGGGGCACCTTGAGTCCGGTGGCTTTCGTATCG
>CAZNVX010000557.1:0-1914 GCA_964576225.1 uncultured Christensenellaceae bacterium | reverse complement strand
CAGCAAAGGGGAGAGTATTGCCAGTCCTACTAAAGCCAAAGCCACATCCAGAATTCTTTTAATAAATCGATAAATCATATGCTTATGCACCTGAATAGCCAGTTAATAAATATCAACATTTCAAAGCATTCTTCAGGGGAACGTCTTTCTTCATCACCGTGGCTAAATATATTCCGGATCGATGCCATCGCACCCATGGCCAACAACTTGTATCCTTCAATGAAACCTAGTTGATTCTCAGGCTGAACATTTGAAATATTTATATATTTCCCATCCTTAAAGGCATTTGCCATTAAATCTCTGCCTGATAAACTGAGATTTGAAATCTCTTGCACATAATCCTCAAATCTTTCGGTAGTTTTCCGTACCGCTTCGTTGAAATGACCGTCACAGAATAACTGAAGTGGTTCCGAAGATATGCGAGGATCTAAATCGTGGTTCCGCAAATATTTCTTCAACTGTTCCGGAGGTACTGTTATACGCGGCAATGTTTCATTCAACTGTATTTCAGCAAGCTCCTTTTTCATGTCGATCTCAAGCTTGCATAGTATTTCTGATAGATCAACTACTTCCTTTTGTTTTAGTGGATTACGCATATGAGCTCTGTATGCGATGGCAGCAGGGATGATCTTTCTAATTAATGTATACGGTAGCTTCTTGTGGTATCGATACACTTTAGTGAAACCATGTTCAAGCGCTTGTAGTTTGACTTCATGGTCTTCCAGGTATTTTTCTACAGAGCTTTCAGCAAATATTGTCTTGAAGGTCACAACACTTTTTGAATTCGCATCCAGAGGCAGAAAGTTGTATAAAATTTCTGCAAGACGATTTAATAGGATCCTATTATCCATTGTAATTCTTCTGACAGCTTTTCTTCCCATAAATGCCACCCATTATGCATGGTGCGTCTTACTTCTTACACCTTTAGTACTTTCACGCAGGGGATCTCCCCACAGCCTTGTTCAACATTTCATTCATTTGTTTTTTTCGTCCCTATTGATAGATATTCACCCCCATCATCAACAAGAATTCTCATTTGATTTATGGCTATTTTATTTAGTTTTTCTAGCCTCTTGCTCTGCTCCAGCCCATCATTGATCAAAACCGCATTTAAACTCTCAAGGTTTGATAGGCAAACCAATTGAGATACGTTCGCATAGTCTCTGCTTCAGATGCATAAATCACATTCTTTTCTTTTCCGTTTAGCTCTTTTGGTATAAGGTTTTCCTTAATAGCATCTGTATGGATCCGATAATTAATTTTTGTCAAATTCCTTTTGAAATTCCAGTCCAATTGACCTTGTTCTTGGTCTTTTAGTCTTTGAAATTCTTTTATGAGATACAGCTTAAATTCAACAGATACCCATGATGTAAATTCAAAAGCAATATCTTTATGTGCATAGGTGCCACCATACCTGCCTGGCTTAGATACAATGCCAATTGCATTGGTGCTTTCGATCCATTTTTTTGATGTAAGAACAAAGCTATTTAAACCTGCTTGATTTCTAAACCCCTCGAATTCGATGGGTTTAAAATCTGGGTTGTTAAGCTTTTCCCAAATCCCCAGAAACTCAATAGTGTTTCGATTTCTTAACCAATTTTCCTTGCACATCTATTTTTTTATTCTTAGATTTCATATCTTATACCTTTAGCACGTTGACGCAGGGAAAGTCCTTGCAGTTTTTTTCCACGTCTTCTTCCCAGCAGAAGACAACGGCGGGGGCGGCGGCGGGCGGCATGCCCTGGCGGCAGGGCGTGCCGCTGCGGTGGCAGGCCAGCTTGCAGATCTCCAGCATTTCGTCGGGGCTGCCGACGAGGTACACCTGGAGGCCCTTCATCTTTGCGTCTTCGCAGAGGGCTGTCACCGCGTCCACGTGGGCGTGGACCGCCGCATAGGAAGCCTTGATATACCGCA
>CAZNVX010000556.1:0-1914 GCA_964576225.1 uncultured Christensenellaceae bacterium | reverse complement strand
TTAAAAAGGCGTCAGTATGGCGCCTTTTTAGTCTACTTATGCTATAGCGGGCAAATGGTCCGCTTGTGATCTTCCGGCAATCGTTCAAGAACCGATCCGGACTATCTACTAAAGTACATCTTTATTCTTTTGTTGTCTCAAGTCTTCCTACCACTCAGGTTTCTTTGTTGTCTTCCTTTCCCCGTGTGCGGGTTTCATCCAACGCCGAGGCAAACGCCGTGCCGGCTATTTGTCTCTCATCCACCACGATCTGGCGCCTGATTGCACCTTGTTTATCATTGCCCATTGGAATCACCCCTTTCTTGCTGTCCTTGTGATGTAATTATACCACGGGTTGTCCAAAAAGGCAAGCATTTTCGTAATTATTCTTAATAGCGATTGGCTGTTCCAAAAATTCTCAATAAACATGTTGACAGCGTAACATTGTTATGTTACGCTTATGTCGTCAGAGGGAAGGGGTGACATCATGGACGAAGAGCTGATCTCCAAAAAGGAGCTGCTGGAGCTGACGGGCATATCGTACGGTCAGCTTTACCGGTGGAAGCGCAAGGGGCTGATTCCCGAGGATTGGTTTATCCGCAAGTCCACCTACACGGGGCAGGAAACGTTTTTTCCGCGCAGCCAGATGCTGACGCGCGTCACACGCATACTCAACATGAAGGAGGACGTGTCGCTGGACGATCTGGCCGACGTGTTCTCCCCCGGCCCCGAGGCGGCCGCGCCGCCCGATGCCGACGTGCTCGTACAGCGCGGCATCGTATCGGCGGACGTCATGCGGTTGTTTATGGACGTTCGGGACGGTTCGCCGCTCTCCTTCGACGACGCTTTGCACGCGTATCTGTTCAGCCAGGCGCTGGTATCTGGTGACCTGTCTCTGGACGAAGCGCGGTTGATGCTGGATACGCTGCACACCGCAGCCATCCGTTTCGGTTCCGCGCCCGCGCAGGTGCTGCTCACGCGCAAGCTGGGGGTGTTCGCGTGCGTGGCGCTGTCTGCAAGCGGCGACGCTTGCACCGACAAGGACATGCGGCTGGTGCGCCGGTTCGATCTCAAGGCAGCGGCGGAGGAACTGAAACTCAAGCTTGTATAAAAGGGAGGAAGCATATATGGATAACGCACAGAAGGTGGATTTGCATATCAGCGGATACGGCGTGGCGCCGGGCGGCGAATACACGCACATCCGCATTGCGGGGCGAGGCAAGATCACGGGGGACGTAACCTGCGGGGATTTTATCATCAGCGGTTCGGGCGACGCGACGGGCGCGGTAACATGCAGCCGGATGCACATCAACGGTGAGGCGGGCATCCACGGACACCTGAAAACCGGCGAGCTCAAGGTGCGCGGCTCGGGCGATTTCAAGAAAGAGGTGCGCTGCGACGCGCTTTCTGTCTCCGGCTCGGCGCATGCGGGCGAGTCGATCAACGCAAAAACGGTGAAGGTTTCCGGCGCGGTGCATGTGAAACGCGATCTCTCAGCCGACGCGTTTTCGTCCTCCGGCTCGTTTGAGGTGGGCGGTCTGCTCTCGGCTGACACCATCGACATCACGCTGGACTGGAGCGTCAGTAAGGCGCGCGAGATCGGCGGCGAGCGTATCACTGCCAAGGTGGGCATCAAGGGGCTTTCCGTGCTGCGTACGATATTCACGCTGGGCACGCACACGCCGCGGCTGGAGGCGGACAGCATTGAGGGCAGCAGCATATGGCTGGAGCAGACGCGCGCGAAGGTGGTGCGCGGTCACAGCGTCACGCTGGGCGACGGCTGCGACGTCGCGCTGGTGGAATACACCGGCACGCTGCACAAGACGGGAAATGCGAGGGTTGGCGAAGAACGCAAGATCGGCTGATTTGCAGGGTTATTGGGGATAAAGGATTGAAGGACGTAAGGTCGGGGGGGGGGGGGGGGGGGCCCCCGCG
>CAZNVX010000555.1:0-1918 GCA_964576225.1 uncultured Christensenellaceae bacterium | reverse complement strand
AAGATGCAGCTTGAGGCCATGAAAAGAATAGCAGGCAGACCGCCGCAAAATAATTCTGTCCAAGTTGGACATAATTTTCGCGGCAGCACTTCAAGGGCTGAATTGGCGGCTGAATCTGGTAAAAGCTCAACGCAGATACAGCGGTTTATCCGGCTCACAGAGCTCATTCCTCCCTTGCTGAAAATGGTGGATGACAAAGAGATCGCGCTCAATCCGGCGGTGGCCCTGTCTTACTTGGCCGGGAAAGAGCAAGAGGATTTGCTTGAGACAATGCAGAGCGAGGAACGAACGCCATCACTCTCACAGGCAATGCGCATGAAGGCGCTCAGTCAAGAGGGCAAGCTTGATATGGATGCCATCTTCAAGGTTATGACTGAGGAAAAAGCGAATCAAAAGGAACAGATTAAGCTCCCGAAAGAGAAGATCGGGAGCTTTTTTCCTAAGAGCTATTCAATTAAGCAAATGGAAGACACGATCATGAAGCTGCTCACTGACTGGCAGCGTAAGCGGGAACGGGACAAAAGTCTGGAGAGATAGTTTGTTTTTCCGGCTGGTTAAGGGCGTTGGTACACACATACCGACGCCTTTTTTAAATTAAAGGAGGCAGCGTGTGAGCAAAAAACAAGAGATAGAAGTTATCGTGACTCGCAAATATGCAGAAGGAACAGCGGATAAAGACGTTCTTCTAGATGCTTTTATCCGTGTCATTGTAGCTGAGCTTAAAAATGATGAGGCTATCGACACCTTCGACAATGATGCCCAACCATTTGATAATGGTTAGGAACAAGTATTGAAAGGAGCAAGTACAAGATGACTGAGAAATTGAATCGAACTGCGCTATATTGCAGGCTGTCCAAGGATGACGACATTCAGGGCGAAAGCCTTAGTATTCAGAGCCAGAAGGAAACGCTAACCTTCTTTGCGAACCAGAATGGATGGAAGATCGTCGAGACGTACATTGATGACGGGTACAGTGGCGTAAATTTTGAGCGTCCAGCTTTCCAGCGTATGATTGCCGATATTGAAGCAGGGAAAATTGATATCGTAATGACTAAAGACCTATCCCGTTTGGGCCGCGACTATCTCAAGGCGGGATATTATACCGAGGACTTTTTCCCAAGCCGTCATGTTCGTTATATCGCTGTAAATGACGGCGTTGATACAAGCTCAGGGGCGAATGATATTGTTCCATTTAAGAATATACTGAATGAGTTTTACAGCAGGGATATTTCAAGAAAGATACGTTCCACTTATCTTAACAAAGCGCGAAAAGGTGAATTTACAGGTTGTATGGCTCCCCTTGGATATAAGAAAGACCCACAAAACCATAACCATTTGATCATCGATGAAGAAACAGAGTGGATTATTCAAAAGATATTTACTCATGCCCGTGATGGTTGGGGAGCTCAACGTATCAAAACAGAGCTTGAACGTGCAAAGATACCAAATCCCTCTTGGTGGAATAGACAGCGCGGTATACGTAGTTATCAAACTCGTTTTGATAGAGGAGAAATCGAGGAAGGTTGCTGTACATGGAATCTTACCACGGTAAAGAAAATACTCATGCAACCGGCTTATATCGGCAGCATTGCGTCTCAGAAGAATATCTGCGCTTTTAAGCTTGGATGGATGGGTTATCGTTCACCGGAAGAATGGATCGTTGTTGAGAACACCCATGAACCTATCATCGAACGCGAAACATGGGATATCGTACAGCAGAAGATTAACGATCGCAAACGCCCTAGTCACAATGGCGAATACTCGATATTTGCCGGTTTACTGAAATGCGGAACCTGTGGCAAGACAATGACTGCGCGTTACAACAGCGCACGTGAAAAGCATTATTCATGTTTGACTTACAACCGATATGGTAAAGAGCATTGTACCCAACACAGGACGAATGAAAGGTTAATCTATG
>CAZNVX010000554.1:0-1918 GCA_964576225.1 uncultured Christensenellaceae bacterium | reverse complement strand
AGGTTCAAAAGCGTGCTGGTGGATCTGTCCTCCATCAGTATGCGGTCTGCTTTGATGCCGCGCCCGCGCAGATAGTCGTGCATCGCCAGAGCTTCGGGCACCGGTTCGTTGTCCCCCTGCCCGCCGGACACAATGCACAGCGAATCCTCATGCTCCGTCAGGTAATCATATGCGGCGTCGAGACGGTTCTTCAACGACAGCGTCAGCCGTCCGTCCGGAAAGACACCGCATCCCAGCACGATCACAAAGCCCGCATCCTCCTTTGGCGGCTCTTTATACGCCGCAACGCTTATCAGCGTTTCCAGCACCGCCGCGGTCAGCAGCCCCGCAATCAGGCAGACGGTGATCAGCACCCGCAGCCACCGGCGGTTGAACACCGGCCCCCTTTTTTTGAAACGCAGCAGCGCGTAAGCGATCATCGCAGCGCCCAGCAACGCCGGCAGCACCATGCCGATGGTAATCGCGGTGGAAACCAGCATAGAAATCAGCGACAGGACGCCAAGCAACAGCCCGGCCGCCGCCAGCAGCACACAGACGATTTTCACAAACAGACTATTCTGCAACCCCCCGTGATCGTTCATCAGTGACCCCTCCAAACATGCCCGTGTCGTAGTACACGGCTTTGAGCGTCAGACCCTTAGCCGGCGCCGTTGCGCCCGCCTTGTCTCTGCCCTTTAATATTTCCTCAACACTGCCGGGACGCCGTTTGCCAAGCCCGACCTCAATCAGCGTCCCCGCGATAATGCGCACCATATGATACAAGAATCCTGAGCCCGTCACATCGATATAAACAAAAGGCGCTGCGGCGGCAACGGAAACATCATAGACGGTGCGCACGGTGTCCTTCACCTCGCTGCCGCTTGCGGAGAAGGGCGCGAAATCATGCGTGCCGCGCAAGAGAACCGCCGCGTCGCATATCGCGGCCATATCCAGCGCCCCGCGCACATGCGCCGACGCGAGGCGGCAGATAGCGGGCGCGTGCGTGGCGTTGTATACGGTATACCGGTAGGTTTTGCCCTTCGCGCAGAACCGCGCGTGAAAATCATCCGCTGCCCGCTCGGAACGCCGTACCCGTATATCGGGCGGCAAATGCATATTCATCGCATAACTGATCTTTTCCGGCGGTATCGTGCAATGTGTGTCCAGATGCGCCACCTGAGCCTCGGCGTGAACACCCGCGTCGGTGCGCCCCGCGCCGCAAACCGCCACGCGTTCACCCGCGGCCTGCTCAAAAGCGCGCTCCAGCGCCTCCTGCACCGTCAAAACGCCCAGCTGGCGCTGCCACCCCGCATAGTTTGTGCCGTCGTACTCCACCGTCAGCTTAATGCGCATATGTCACTCCGATCAGAAACCCAGCGCCATAAACGTGATCAGCCCCGCCAGGATGCCCGCCGCGATAAAATCACGCGTATGCAGGTGCATCACCTTAAAGCGTGTGCGCCCTTCGCCGCCGTGATAGCAGCGGGATTCCATCGCGAATGCCAGCTCGTCGGCACGCCGGAAAGCGCTGACAAACAGAGGCACCAGCAACGGCACCATGCCGGTGGCGCGCTTTATCACGTTGCCCGAGTCAAACTCCGCCCCTCTTGCTGTCTGCGCTTTCATGATCTTGTCGGTCTCTTCGATCAGCGTGGGGATAAACCGCATCGCAATCGTCATCATCATCGCCAGCTCGTGCACCGGAAACCGCACCGCTTTAAGCGGCTTCATCAGGCTTTCCAGCCCGTCTGTCAGCGAAATGGGGGACGTCGTCAGCGTCAGCATGGTGGTGGCGGTGATCAGGAAGACCAAACGCGCCGTCAGCCGCACCGCGTTGATCAACCCCTCCTGCGTGATGCGCAAAACCCACATGGAAAACAGCGCTGTGCGGCCCGTATAAATAAAAGTGTTGAGGACAAACTTCAATACAATTATAAAC
>CAZNVX010000553.1:0-1920 GCA_964576225.1 uncultured Christensenellaceae bacterium | reverse complement strand
CTGACCTCGTCAAGTTCGTCAACGGCACGCATGTCGAAGGGTGTGGCGAAAAAAACGATTCCCCTTTTCTCGCAAAATGATGCCAGCTCGGGCAGCCATTCCCGCGGTGTCTCTATCTCCTTGATGAGCGAGAAAAGGTCCTTGTCATAACCGGAATGGCGGGGCGCTTTTTTCGAGTAGAGGGTCTCGGCACTGTATATCTGGAACTTGACAGCATCGGCCCCTGCATCAACGGCCGCATCGATATGCTCTTTCGCAAGAGCAATTGACCGGTTGTGGTTGGCTCCCACTTCGGCAATGACGAAAACAGAGCACGCTGATTTTATTTGCTTCCATATATCAAGTTTCATTTCACTGCTCCCCTGCTTTCCACCAGTCGAACCGGGATCCCAAAGTCTTTGAGAAATAGTTTAGCCTCAAAAGGCGTACATTCCGTAAAGCTAAAAATGGCGCTGGCTGCGATCGCTGAAGCTTTCCCTTCTGTTAGGGCTTCGTACATGTTTCGATATCCTGAACAACCGCCAGAGGCAATTACAGGAATGGACACGGCTTCCGCAACCTCCCGGATGAGAGGAACATCGTATCCCTCGAGGCTCCCATCTCTTTCTATCGAACATATAAGGATCTCGCCGGCACCCAGCGCTTCGACTTCTTTGGCAAACTCGACAGGTTTTTTCCCAGTTGGGTGGGTTCCGTTACGAATAAAACATTCATATTCTCCGTTAACCTTTTTTCTTGCATCAATGCTTACCACAATACATTGAGATCCGAAACGACCAGACGCAGTCTTAATCAACAAAGGCTCCTCGAAAGCTATAGTGTTCAGGCAAACCTTATCGGCTCCAGCACGAAGGGTGTTACGAATGTGATCTAAAGAAGATATGCCCCCTCCGTATGTCAACGGAACAAAACATTCAGATGTGTACTCTTCAATTGATAAATAATCTGGTTCCCGTTCTTCACCTGTCGCAGATATGTCAAGCAGAATAAGTTCATCCACTTGGCGTGTATTATAGATTTTTATTGCTGGCAGGACAGTACCAATGGGCCTCCAGCTATCGAACCCGATACCTTTTACCAAACCGTAACCTTTCCATAATAACGTGGGGATTATTCTGGTTTTCAGCATCATTTAACACCAACTGACAGAAAATTTTGCAAGAGACGGAAACCGAAATAACCGCTTTTTTCGGGGTGGAACTGGACACCAAAGCATCTTTCCCTCGCAACAACAGAAGCTATGCCACCGCAATAGGGGGTCCGTGCCACAACGTCGGAGAGAGAACATGGCACAAAATGGTAGCTATGCACAAAATAAAAATCAGAACCCTCAGGGATGCCGTCAAGAAGATCCAACTCTGCCCTATCGGGTTCTTTTTCCAATTCATTCCATCCGACGTGCGGGAGGCGCTCGTTTCCCTCCACCGGCATGAGGCACCTGACTTCACCAGGGATGAGATCGAGTCCTTCCGATTCTCCTCCTTCAAAACCTTTGGTAGCAAGCAGTTGCATCCCAAGGCAAATTCCGAGTAAGGGTATTCCTTTTTTCACTGAGCCCCGGAGTGTTTCAGCCCACCCGCTATCATGGAGTCGTCTCGCACCATCCGGAAACGCTCCAACACCGGGCAGTACAATAGAAGAAGCTTCAGCAACAGAATCAGGCAAATCAGAAATTTTTACGCTTGCTCCGCATTCTTCCAGGGCACGCCTGATCGACCCCAGATTGCTCATTCCATAATCAACCACCAAAACACGCATGATTCCGCCTCAGTCCCCGTGTTCAGCGTATTTGATCTTGACGAGGTTTCCGTATCTGTCCTTCACCAAATTGCCCTGAGCATCCCGCTGAAAGATCTTTTTATTTGTAAAACGGTCGCACACAGCGATGAATTCCTCCACAGACATCTCCAGCGGGGCCAG
>CAZNVX010000552.1:0-1923 GCA_964576225.1 uncultured Christensenellaceae bacterium | reverse complement strand
CTCCTGATTCGCTGTTTTTTGTTTTCCCTCAGATGATAAACTGGTGTGTATACTGATGCTTGATAATATTTTAACAAATGATTGTGATGGAAAAATGAGAAATCATCACAAATATAACGAAAAAAAGCGTGTTTCTCGAAGAAACATCTTTATTTATCGAAAAACTCATCACAATTTCATCACAATCTCAGGAAAAGCGGATCACACTTGCATTTCTTATTTTGATCAGATACTATAAAACATAATCAGAAGGCTCACACCCGCAGGTATGACATGGTTATAATTAAACAGTGATGAGGCTGAATAATGAACGAGGTCCGGCTGCTGATTATTGATCCCGATTCTGAGATCAGAGCGCTTATTAAATCGCACGCGGCTCTTGAAGGTTTCGTTGCCGACGAAGCCGCCAACGGCATTGCTGCGCTGAAGCTGTTCCGGCGCAACGATTATAATATCGTTATCATGGAAACACAGCTGCCGGAACTGGACGCTTGGCATGTGTGCCGTCAAATACGCAAATCCTCGGAACTGCCCATTATAATGCTTTCAAAGCATAACGATGAGGATGAAACGCTCTCTTTCTTTGATATTGGCATTGACGACTTTGTCTACAAACCCTTTTCACATAAAGAACTGATGGCGCGGCTGCATGTGATGCTGCGGCACAGCGCGCACCGAACCGATTATTCACCCCGACGCATAGTTTTCGACGGCTTATGCATCGACACGGCTTCCCGCATGGTTTATACAGACAATGAAACCGTGACGCTGACGCCAAGAGAATACAGCCTGCTGCTGTATCTGGCCCAGAACCCCAACCGGGCGCTTTCGCGCGAAGTGATACTGGGGGCGGTGTGGGGGGAGGATTTTTTCGGTACCGACCGCACGGTGGATACGCATATCAAATCGCTGCGCGAGAGCTTGAAGCCATACCATAAATACATTGAAACCGTTTGGGGTTACGGCTATATGTTCCGGACGTAAGTCAAATAAACCTCTTCTTGAGCAGTCAGTCTTGCATGCCTGACCGCTTCTTTCTTATACGATCCCGCTCACACCCGCCCGGCAATATCCATTATCAATCGCTCAGTCTCTTCCCAGCCAAGGCACGCATCTGTGATGGAGCATCCCGGCACGCCGCCGATTGACTGCCGGCCCGGCACCAGATAGCTTTCAATCATCAGCCCCTTCACCATGCGGCCCAGCGCGCTGTCATACCGACGGCTGTAAAGCACCTCGCGCGCGATGCGCGGCTGCTCTTCAAAACGCTTTTGCGAATTGGCGTGATTGGTATCCACCACGATGGCGGGGTTTTTGAGCCCCATGTCGGTATATGCCCGTGCGAGGCCAATCAGGTTTTCGTAATGATAGTTGGGCAGACACCGGCCATCTGCATCCATTGCCCCGCGCAGCACGGCGTGGGCGTAAGGGTTGCCGGGCGTCTCCACCTCCCATCCGCTGTATATAAACCGGTGGGGCAATTGTGCCGCGTAGATAGAGTTGAGCATCACCGAAACATCGCCGCTGGTCGGGTTTTTCATGCCCACCGGCGAGTCGATGCCGCTTGCCGTAAGCCGGTGCAGCTGGTTCTCCACCGAACGCGCGCCAATGGCGTGATAGCCCAGCACGTCGGACAGGTAAGCAAAATTCTCGGGATACAGCATTTCATCGGCGGCGGGCAATCCAAATTCCGCAAGCGCCCGGATATGAAGACGGCGAATCGCCTTGATCCCGGCGCTCAAATCGGCCGCCCTCTCCGGGTCAGGCTGATGCACCATCCCTTTATACCCCTCGCCTGTCGTGCGCGGTTTGTTGGTATATATGCGCGGCACTAGCACCAGCGTGTCTGCGACACGCCGCTGCACCTCAGCCAGCCGGCTTAAATACTCCATCACCGGCTCCTCGCTGTCCGCCGAGCATGGG
>CAZNVX010000551.1:0-1926 GCA_964576225.1 uncultured Christensenellaceae bacterium | reverse complement strand
AGGTCATCACTCCATCTCCGATGTTCCCATGCGCATGCAGCATGCCCTGATACGCATCCGCCTCGTCCTTCCTCTCCTGCGCTGCTTTCACCCCATCGCCCATGTTCCCATACGCGTGCAGCAGGCCGTCGATATAGCTCCCGCTTTCGCCCTGCGTCAGCTGGTTGCCCCGCTGTCCGCGTATGTCCGCCCCCATCACCTGCCCCAGCTGCGTCTTGAGCATGTCCCGCCGCTTCTCCGCCTCCGCGATATCCTTGTCAAGTGCATCCATTCCCGCTGCGTCGTTGTTGAGCATCAGCTCAAACTGACGTTTGTTCAGTGCCGCCAGCGCCTTTTCCTTGTTGTCAATCTCCTTGTTGTTGACATCAATACTTTCCAGCATTGGTGATGTTATGCTATTCTATGCAGAGTATATAATCGGGTTTGACAAGATAAGCCCTGAAAGAAAAGACCAGATTTTAGACTTGAATCTCTTGCTAATAATCCGCGTCTTGACTCTCCAATCCTTTCCTTTGATTCCTCAGTTCCTTAATGAAAGCATATATGGTTAGGCACAGTAGTAAAGCAGCTTGAATAATAACAGCTACAAATTGTAAATCTCCTAATTTGAAGATTTCCTCAATATTCATTTTACTCTCGATCTCATTTCTTAATAACTGATCAATTACTTCCCCCGTAAGAATGCTGAAGACATAGGCCATGCTCAACCAGAATATCAATCTCTTTTTCTTTTTTTTGATAAGCAAGAGCAAAAGTAGGCTGACGTAGATAACAGTATATACTATTCTGAATACAATCATTCCTTTGACCTCTCTTTATCTTCATTTATTCTTACAATCCAGCAGAACACCAATAGTGAACTGATTATCCCTATTATGAACACTGCCCAATCCAAATAAGTATAAAGAATCAATATTGAAGACAGAATGCTTAATAGCCATATCGAGCAAATCAATAGAGATCCTTTTACTTTTTTGATAACACTGCAAATTGATATAATCAATCCTGCAACTGATATCCAAAAAAACATGTGATTATCCTCCTGCTTAATTAATCATCATCCTATGGTTGCTTATATTCATAATAATAATTGTACCACATGGGTAATGGTTGCATTGGATTCATAGGGCTCACTGCCGGAGAATTCATGTTCCTTGTATAAACATAAGCATGATAAGGCTGCTTTATACTATTGGAGTCGTCCAATTCGACCATAACAGTATAGTAATATGTATCACGCCCCCCAATGGTCTCAATACTGTATCAGTCATTTTGATCTTCAGGTATCTGCCCTCAGTAATAATCTGTGCGCTTAACTTATCATAATCTTCATTTGTGAATTGGCCTGATTGCTCCATTACATCCTTTGCGGTTTCTAAAACATCCAAGGCTTTTGAACCCTGTTCAAGCAGTCCCATCACCATGCCCATAATGCTCTTTGTAACTCCATAATATCCCATTAATGTGTCAGCTTTTTGTTCAAATGGTAGCACTTCGCTTTTGTATACTTCTAAAACATCATTTCTTCCATCTCCGCTTGCCACATTAATGATCTGTGCATCATCAACTTGAGATAAGTCACTCATCTGTGCAATATCATGAAGAATATCTTTGTATGGAACGCTTCCAATTACATCCACAATATCACTGACTTCTCCAAAAATTTCCGATGCATTCTTTTCGGTTAAATGCTCTCCGAAAAGATTTGTGCCATTTTCGAAATTCACTTTAGACGGCTCAACTAATCCTGTATCCGCCAAATCATCCGGGTCACTCCCATAAGCCGTATTGATTTTGGGAGACTTCAGCCCCGTTTCGGCATAATCATCAGGGTCACTCCCATAAGCTGTGTTGATCTTCGGCGGCTCCATCAGCCCCGTGTCCGCAAAGCTGTCAGGCGCACTGCCATATGTGTCGTTTCGTCCC
>CAZNVX010000550.1:0-1934 GCA_964576225.1 uncultured Christensenellaceae bacterium | reverse complement strand
TTTCAGGTGGAAAAGTATCGAAAGCATTTCCACCACTAAGCATGTGCCAACTAAAATGACTTTTTGCAGCTCCTTCAGCAAATATAGGATTCGGTTTTAAACGTTTAAATACACGGTATTTCGCTAATGGAATCGTGAAATTGAACGGTGGATTAACACCTTCTGCTCCATCAAAGTAAATGAACTCAAAGCCTGCATCGTACATGTCTGCGATCTCTTCTGCCACTTCATCCTGCAAACTGGTTCTTTGATCAATATATACACTATTAGCTCCAAATTCACTAATATCCAAGAGGCCAATGGGTGAACCAATATTGAGACTGTTTACAGTAGTTCTTTCCACACCTCTTTTACAGCCTAAAAACATGTATGGTGGCGATGTCGTATAGCTTTCATAAGAAATCAACTCGGTTCCTGCTTTGAGTACCCTACATCCTTCGGCCATAGTTATACCTTCAGGGTTTTGATCTACGTATATTATTGAATCTTTCTCTCCGATAGGTCTTGAAAGATTAAATGATTTTAAAATATTAAGCCTGTAATCCGGTACAGGAGTCACATATTTGCTGGATAAGCCAATATTTGAATGCAGAAAATGAACACCAGGAATAATACCCTCCTCTTTAATTCTGTTTAGCATGCTTTCAAGGTCCTGCTTTCCATTAGGAAAAAACTTTTTATTATATTCATAATTCCCTATTTTACGTAACCCAAGCTGATCCTCAAAACTAAAAAAATAAATAAGCATAAGTCTAAAACCACCCATCTTTGCATATTGTAAGTGCCTTTCAAGAGTTGTTGGATTAAGATCTGCCGCCCAATAATAAGAAGCATTTATGAGCTTATTCTTGCGGCTCTCTACTCCTTTCGGAAGGTTAAAATCTTCTTCTATTTGAGCTATATTCTCAAGCAAGTGATTTGTTGCAGAAGCAATAAGAGCTGCTCCGGTGTCAAAAAATTTTATATCCTTAACAACACTTGCCTTTAAAATATAATATTCCTGCTGTTCTTCTGAATCAATTTGTGTATACTCATCTGTAGATAAAATATTTACAGCAACATCATCATCCCAAACTACGTTCAGCCACTCTCCAAAGTTAGCCCTTTTAATAATGGGTAATTGAAGAAGACACACTTCTGTAGCTGGGGGTGGAGTAATTTTCATATACGAAGGATAAGCATTTGATTCAATTATGAAATCCTTAAGAGAAAATCGTATGTATTGAGGTGATATATCAACAGAGATGATGGCCTGATAAGGCACTAATTCAAAGCCTACTACTAGATTGTTGTCATCTTGCCAGAAAACAGTATCAGCTCGATATGTATTTTTCTTATTTGGGTATGCCAGTTTCAACTCATTGTTGTAGGGGCGCTCCTGAGTTACAGTAAAAGCTTTGATACCTGTTCCTGACATCAATACTTCTTTACCAAAAGACTTAAGCAAAAGACTTTTAGCTTCAGCATTTTTCCCAATTGTTAAAATAAAACTTTCATTTTCTATTATTATATCATTATCGTTATTTGCATAAACGACAAATATTGCACAGATTAATACAAATGACGTAGCAATAATTTTGTATATACTTCTACATTTCATATTGAATTTCTTTTTTAATATAATTCAAGCGGGAAGGGGAGGTCCGTTTATATAACCTGCTTCCCGCTTTAATCAGTCTTACTTATTATTAAATATTTACTTAGGTATTAACTCCTCCTCAAAGTATGTGAGAGCACCAGTTGTAGCTAAAACTCTCATATTGTTGATGTAAATTGTTCCAGTCTCCGGGTCAAAATTACTCTCTATTTCAGTATTGCTTATAGAGTAGGATAATGTAGGAGGCGTACCAGTAAACGATGCTCCGGTGATATCAAACGAATTATCACTTTTCAAAGTTAGAAAGTACTGAAAATTTGCAAAATCTGTTGCCATT
>CAZNVX010000549.1:0-1941 GCA_964576225.1 uncultured Christensenellaceae bacterium | reverse complement strand
CACGGCGCTTCGATGGCCTCCCCCTCAAGGTCGTCTTCCAGCAGCACAAACGGCACATTGTAGGTGGTAAGCTTTTTGAGCGATGGCTTGTTAACCATGCCGTAGCAGACGATAACACCGGCCACCTTCTGCTCAATCAGCGAAGTCACATACCAATCCTCTATCGCAGGGTTGTGCATGGTGATGCAGATAAACGTAAAGAAGCCGTTTTCGCGCACGATCTTTTCGGTATGCTTGATGATCTCCCCGTAATAGCTGTTGGTCACATCCGGGACAATAATACCGATGGTGTTCGCACGGCTCATCTTCAAATTCCGCGCCACATTATTCCGGATATATCCCAACCTGTCAGCAGCGTCCAGCACACGTTGTCTGACCGGCTCGGATATATTGCCGGAATTGTTGAGCGTATAGGATACCGTGGCCTGCGTGACACCCGCCTCGCGGGCCACGTCGTTCATTGTCGGCGGTTTTCTCGTTTTCGTCATTCTGCTTCACTTCCGGTCGTTGTCTTACCCCGGATTCGTTTGCCCCCTGAGTTTATTGTTATAGTACGATAACACAATTCCCTGATCTGCGCCACGTTGCGTCCGTTATTGGCCCAGCTCTCCAAACCGCGCCATGATCGCCAGCGCGGGGTCAATCGGCACATCGGCACGCTTGACATCCTTTGGAATGCTGATTGCCGGCGTTTTCCGGATCGTTTTGCCCTCGAAGGCGGGCAGCCACTTGCGCTGCGCCTCCAGCATTTCGCTGCACATTTCGCGCACCTCATTGAGGGTGCATTTTGTGGAGGTCAGCGGATCCAGCGCAGCCGCGGCCACAATCAGCTCTGTATCACAGGTCAAGCCGGCGGCAACGCCCAGCCCCTGCACGTTGATGTTGGTCATGTTCAAGGCGGCACACTGAGGCGGCAGCGCCCCCACCTTTACCGGATGCAGCCCCAGCGCATCCACATAAACCGGCACCTCGGCGCAGCACTCGGCCGGCAGGTTGGAGATCAGCCCGTCATTACGCACGTTGCCGTTGAGCTTAAACGTGCGCCCCGTCTCCATCGCCTCAATGATGTATGAGCCGTATTCGATGCTGCGATCCGGCAGCGACAGCGGCTCATTTTCCAGCGCAAGGCCGTCCTCGTATTTACCCGCCACATGGGCGCACCAGTTGTAATAAGCGCCGCTTTCACCGCCAAACCCCGGTTCGTCGCAATACAGTTTGAGCGCTCTTTCGCTGGAGCGAAACCATGGCAGATACTCGGATAGATGCCCGGTCGATTCCGTCATAAAATATCCGAACTGCCGGAAAACCTCGCCGCGCACCTTTTCGTTGACATAATACCCCGGCTGCTCGAAACGCTCTTTGAGCAGCGGATACAAATCATCACCGTCTTTTTTGATTTCCAAGAACCACGCCATGTGATTGATGCCCGCGCACAGGAAATCGATCTGATCCTTGGGCACGTCCACATAGCCGGAAATCAGGTCAAGCGTGGTCTGCACGCCGTGGCACAGGCCCACAAAATTCACGCCGGTGGTGCCGAGCGTCCAGCAGATCATGGCCATCGGGTTTACATAGTTGAGTATCAGAGCGCCCGGTTCGGCATATTTTTTTACCTCGTCGGCCAGCTCAAGCAGCACAGGCATGCTTCGCAGCGCCCGGAACAGGCCGCCCGGCCCCATCGAATCACCGATACAGGAGTCCACACCGTACTTGAGCGGTATGCGGTAGTCCATCTCGAACGCCGCCACGCCGCCCACCTGGAATGTCGAGATGATAAACTTGGCGCCACGCACCGCATCAACACGGTCTGTGGTCACATAGACCGAAGCGCTAAGGCCGTTGTGAGCGATCACCTTTTGGATGTATCTTTCCACCTGCGATGAGTTCCGCGTGGACGGCGCCATCAGCGCGAATTCAGTGTCTTCCAAACCCGGTGTCTTA
>CAZNVX010000548.1:0-1945 GCA_964576225.1 uncultured Christensenellaceae bacterium | reverse complement strand
ATTCGGTTCATACCCGACAGGTCACCGGTTCAAATCCAGTCAGCGCCACCAATAAAAAATTCAAACCTTCGATGATATCGAAGGTTTTTTGCGTTTCAGCATAGGAGAAGAGAACAGCTTCCAAAAGAAAAAATGTATACGTAAACCCATAATTATTTAAGAAAACCGTAATCGTCAAAACATCCGCACAGCTAAGGATGGTTTGACGATTACACATGAGAAAGTATTCCCATTTCTTATACCACTTATCATGTCGCATATATTTGTTACACTCCTCATATCCCAGACGCTGTCAAGGTCTCCCGTTGGAAGGAGTGTATGTATCCAAATGCCTAAATACATTTCACAACCCCGGATCAAGCGGATAAATTCACTTATGTCCCTTTTAAGCCATGGCCCTGTTGAGAAAATAATACTTATAAAAGGACTCGGCTATCCTAATATAAGTGCCTTTGAATACGATCTGGCTTACCTTCGAAAAGAATTCAATGCGGACATCAGCTACGATAGAAGAACAAAATCATATTGCATAAAAAATGACCGAGGGGCTCCATCCGGTGCTGTTTATACTTACAAAAAAAATGAATAAACAGCTATATACAGTGTCAAAACACTGAATATAAATTGACATCAAAAAATATGTTAATAATGTCAAATGATATTGATATTTTAGCTTATGATTACTTAACAAATTAAAAGTACAGGTGTATTATCAATGTAAATATTATGCTTCAGTTTCACGCGGATCGGGGATTGGTGAAATCAATGTCGAAAGACATAAGCTCTCTGCGAATGGAAAGGCTTAATAATCTTGTCTGGATATTGAAGGACGGCCGCGGATACTCAAAGAGCGACCTGATGGAGAGATTTGAATACACAAACCCCAGAACTCTAGAAAGAGACCTGGAGCTTCTTCGCTGTAGGTTCGGTGTTGACATAAAAAATAAAGGTTCCAGGCATCTTTATAGATGCTACGATACAGGACAATTTCTATTGAGACTAAGCCTTTCTGAGAAAGAAGTGACTGCTCTTATAGCCGGATTAAGAATGGCTGAGCATTTTCTGCCCCATCTTCATGAAGAAGCAGAAACATTATGGTCAAAAATCGGGCACATGCTGCCACATGATCTGCTTGACCACGGAGAAGCTTTAAGCAGTGCCACAGTAGTATCTCTTCCTGTATCCTCTCTTGATCCCTCCATATTTCAGAAACTAATAGGCGCGATAAAAAATCAAAAAACTCTAAAAATCAAATACAGCTCGCCGTATCAGAACAATGAAGTCAAAGAAAGAACAATATTTCCGTGGGGTGTCTACTTTCAGTCCCATGCGTGGTATCTGTGGGCCGGCAGCCCTGAACATGAAGATGGTGCGACATGGCGGATATCGAGAGTCCTGTCTTGCGAGGAGATCAATACAGAATGGAAAAGTTCACCTGGTGGACAGACTGTCGAAGAGTATGCCGGATCAGCATGGTTTGCCCGTCCAGGTAAGCTGCAGCACAAGATAAAGTTACACCTTTTCATGCCTCTTGCATCAATAGTAGCCGAAACAAAATGGCATCCTACGCAGAAAATACAACAAAAGGAGGACGGAAGCATTATTTTAACAGCGACAGTTCCCGATCTTGAAGAAGTAGCAAGATGGGCAATGAGCTGCGCCCCTCATATTGAAGTGCTGGAACCGGTGGAGCTAAGTGAAAGATTGGTAGAATTTGGAAGAATTGTTGCAGCAAAACATAATTTAAAATGAAAATGAAATAGAGTATGCATAATGATATATTTTTATAACAACAATATGAATGACTAACTCAAACTTTGCTTTGCATCGAATAAATTATCACTGTACCTTGAAAATACAATAATATGGCATGCATTAGAAAAAAACGTTTTGAGGATCTGAAGAATCAACTATTAAAGTATAATTATTATAAGCTTACCGAGCC
>CAZNVX010000547.1:0-1946 GCA_964576225.1 uncultured Christensenellaceae bacterium | reverse complement strand
CGCCGGCGATCAGCACGCGCCCCGTCGTGGGTTTCAGCAGCCCCGCGATCAGTCCGATCAGCGTTGTCTTGCCGCTTCCGGTATGCCCGATAACGCCGACGAATTCGCCATCCTCAATTCTAAGGCTGATGTCGTCCACAGCCCTTGCCTCAAACGGCGAGCCGGGCATATAGATATATGTCAGTTTTTCAAGTTCAATCGGCATATTTTATCCACCAGTTCGTCTATGGTCAGCGGGCATTCGCCCAGTTCATACCCTTTTTGTTTGAGGCGGTGATACAGCGCGATATGCGGCGGTGCCGAAAGCCCCGCTTCGTCAAGCGCCGCCTGGTCGGCGAAAATCTCGCGCGGCGTGCCTGTGGCCGTGATGCGCCCGCCTGTCATCACCACCACGCGGTCGGCCAGCAGCGCCTCCTCCATGTAGTGCGTGATCAGCACAATCGTCTTGCCTTCCCCGTTCAGCTTGCGTATCGCGGCCAGCACCTCGTCGCGGCCTTCAGGGTCCAGCATCGCCGTCGGTTCGTCAAACACGATAATATCCGGATGCATCGCCAGCACGCCCGCAATCGCCACGCGCTGTTTTTGGCCGCCTGAGAGCATGTGCGGCGCTCGGGTCTTAAACGCGCTCATATTCACCTGTTCGAGCGCCTCGTCCACGCGCTGCCTGATCTGTGCGGTCGGCACGCCGATATTCTCAGGGCCAAACGCCACATCCTCCTCCACAATCGTCGCCACCAGCTGGTTGTCCGGATTTTGAAACACCATGCCCGCGCAGCGCCGGATATCCCAGATACGGCTCTCATCCTGCGTATCAATACCGTTTACCGTGACGCGGCCGGCATTCGGCACAAACAGCGCGTTGATGTGTTTGGCAAATGTGGACTTGCCGGAACCGTTATGCCCGATGACGGCCACAAACTCGCCCGTTTCCACACTCAGGGACACCCCACATAAGGCCGGCGACACGGTGCCCTCTCCGGCATATGCGTATGTCACATCGTTTGCTTCAATAATTGCCATGCTTTCCCTTTCACGCGATATGCTCCATTATACACCAAAAGGCTTTGAAAGCCTACTTCCAAAGCCCTTATCAGCAGAAATCCCCTTCTTTGTCGGCCTCATGCCCGCGCCCTTTGCTTTGCAGGGCATTAAATCAACGCCTTGTATCCCGTCATAAGCACGCATGGCTTGCCTTCATGTGCCTTACTCAGTTAGCAAACAACAAGCGGAATCCTTTGGTCAGCGCCACCGCACGATGACGCGTCTCTTACACCAGCTCGAGAATCACGACCTCCGCCGCATCGCCGCGCCGGGGCCCCTTTTTGATGATGCGGGTGTATCCGCCGCCTGTGCCCAGATCCTGAGCGCGCTTGTAATATTTGGGTCCATATTCGCGGAACATCTTCTCAACCAGCGGGTGATTGACCTCGGCTGTCCGCTTTTTATAGTCAAACTTGCTCTCGTCATCTTTTCTGGGCTCCGGCACATCATAAAGATACGCCATCAAACGGCGTCGCGCCGCCAGCTTGGAGGGCGCGTCGTTGATAATCTCTTTTTTCAGCTTCTCACCGCCGTCGGTCACTTCTTTCACCGTCTTGACGGTGTTGGCATGCTCCTTCACGGCGACCGTGATCAGCTTTTCAGCGATTCTCCGGGTTTCTTTGGCCCTTGCGAGCGTGGTCTCGATGCGGCCGTGCCACAAAAGAGACGTGACCAGGTTCCGCAAGGTCGCCTGTCTCTGATCCTGCTGCTGATTCAGCTTTCTGTATCCAGCCATAGTCATTAAGCCTCCTGTTTGCCGCGCCGCAGATGCCCGGCAAAAATTGATTTTAAGTTAATCGTCGAGCCGCAGCGACAGCCCCAGAGCCGCCAGCTTCTGCTCAACCTCCTCGAGCGATTTGCGCCCCAGGTTGCGCACCTTCATCATCTCTTCTTCGTTGCGCTTG
>CAZNVX010000546.1:0-1953 GCA_964576225.1 uncultured Christensenellaceae bacterium | reverse complement strand
GCCGTTTTGCATTTCATGGGCAGCCGAGTATTCGGATTTTAGGGCTTCAAAGTTATACCGAGCGACAACATCAGGTCGGATGACGCCCCAAAAGTCGCTTCGGTCAGCCAACATCCGTTCTCCCGTAATGACATTATCAACCAAGAATTTTTCCGTAATGTCCTTTGTAATGTTCATCGAGTCCTCGCTTGGTGTCCATATCATGTTCTCAGGTTTTTGATAATCCGCGGGAAAATGATTGTCATTGATAAGCAGGAGCTGATAGTCGTACAGCATATGGCTGGCGCTGTGTGAGATAACATCGGCTGGCTGCAACGGCCGTAAATTGGCAAGACTGTTTACCTTCCATGACCTTTGCCAGCGGTTAATATACTTATAATCCGTATCGTCCAGATCGGCGTAAACAGGATAAATGCCAGTCCTGCCGAAATGCTCCCTAAATAACACAGTCTCGCCTTGCAGGGTTATATAGCCGTTTTTGAGCAGATCACGGATATCAAAGAGATATGCTCGGTCATCCCATTTTTTTGCTGCGCTGATTTTATCCCACAAGGCTTGTGCCTGATTGAAATTTTCAAGAAGGCCGCACAATTCCTCCGCGTAGTGCAGTTCCTCATAGATTGACGGGGGGATCATGCCTCTGCCAGCGTACAAATCCTGCGCAACCGCGTCAAGCGTCCGCAGGGAGCCTAAATAATAATGTTTCTCTCTTTCGTAGTATTCCGCCCTGTCATGCTTTTCGATGCGGTCATTCGGAATATCCACATGTTCTATATGTCCGACAGCCTGCTTAATGTCGGCGGCGTGGGAATAGAAATAATCTCCGGCATCAAGGGGATTGGGATTCCATGTGACGGCGTACAGCTTGACGCAGCTTCGGAATTTGGTATCTTCGTCTTCATCCCAAGCCTGCCATGCCTTTTCCCTTGCCTCATAGGGGGATTCGGCCTGCACCGTGTAAGCCATATCGTCAAAATTTCCCCATTCCTCCGAGTAATACGAAAAATGCGCCCTATAACTACGCATAAGACAATCCCTCCTTATATAATCATACTTACGGGCTAACTTTTCAGATAGCGATTGGGAATATTGGTGTATAAAAGCACCTCCACATTTTCAGATTTCATCATCGTATTCATCCTCAAGCTCTGTATCTTCCAGCCGTGGAGAAGAAGGGTAATCTTCCTCTAATGCCCCGGAGTTGATAAGAGCGGTCACTTCTTTAGCATCAAGGCCGCTTTGCAAATATGCAGCGGCGGTTTTCATCTCACCAGGGTAGAGGCATGAGCGAATTAAGCTGAGATTGCATATTTGGCTGGCGCCGTCCTCACCGAATTCTTTTTTCACACCGTAGAACCCCGCGTAAATGCTGCCCAACCATTTTTCGATTGCAAGCGTTTTATCCACCTCGGGGACAAAATCGACAAATTGATTCATATCGACACACTCGCTGGCGAAGTCAACCCAAGTCGAAATCGCCTTATCCGTGCAGGCGGGTAAAAGGTCATGGACAGCCTTTATAAAAGACTCTTTATTCATAGGCTTCCGTTCCTCGGCCGGACGATTTATGTGTTCAGCCTTTTGACGGTCCTGTTGAATGATCGGCTCTCCATTATCATCATAATGGCTCGGATCAGCGGCCGGCACATGCCATCCAAACACGGAACCGTGAACCATAGCCGACTCCTGTGCCTTGCTGATTTCCATTCTCCTGTTCAATTCATCGGCCAAACGCCGGTTGGCTTCCGCATCAGGAGTGGAGTAGTCACATGGGTAATATCCGGTTTCATTGAGCTTGATGACAATCAAGTCCCCAGCGGTGGACGAAACGCTGTAGCACAAATCCGGCAGCGTTTTGGCGTTTTGGTCGTCAGATTTCTTCATCATAATCATCCTCCATGTCGTTTTCACAATCATCTTCCGGTTCCGGCTCCGCTTTGGTGGCCGGTTCCC
>CAZNVX010000545.1:0-1960 GCA_964576225.1 uncultured Christensenellaceae bacterium | reverse complement strand
ACGAGGCCGTTGCATCACCGACAGGCATCAGCCAAGAAACTAACGGTGTTGTTTTGTTCGGCTATTTGTTCGCGGGTGAGGAAGAGGGCGTCTTGATCATTGAGCCTGTTTCTTCAGAAGGAAGGACACGGGGGCGTATTATTGCGAAACGTTCTGCGGAGTGGGCGGCATCGTTCTTATCGTTTGGAAGCATGAAAAAGCAAACGTCCATAGTCCTTTCAGAATCGGAAGGGCAGATCATTTATCCAGAGGATACTGGCCTGACGGTCAGCGTATTTAACGTTTCTGATTCACAGGATAAGATTCTGATAAATGGGTCTGAGCAGAGAGAATACAGCGGTGTGAGTGTGACGCTCAGCAGCATTGCCCTGGATGTCAGCGCTTACGTGGATATGGCAAAGGTAAGCGCCAATCTGAACCAATATGTGCTGTATTATATGCTGCTGGCACTTGGCAGCCTGCTGATGATCTCTGCGATAGTTTATGTCATCAGTTCGCTTCTTACCAGATCAATTGTTGAGCTGGCCGGATATACAGCGCATTTTGAATTGCCGGGTGACCGTATTCCCCATGAATTTACAAAGAGAACGGATGAGACAGGTGTGCTGGCGCGATCGTTTGCACTATTGATCAACAAATTGAACAACTCGATGGGTAAGATGAAGCACATGGCCTATCACGACAGCTTAACCGGATTAAAAAACAGATACTCACTTGAGCGTGATATTGAAGAAATGATTCGCATGAATAAACCGTTTGCGTTTGCGCTGCTCGACATTGACGATTTCAAAATCATTAATGACATGATGGGCCATGCGGAGGGTGATCGCCTTCTCACATGTATTGCACGCATATTTAAAAACCTGGTGTCGGACACCTTGGATGTGTACAGATGGGGCGGTGATGAGTTTGCCTTCCTGCTTACCGGTGATGATACGGAGAGCTACAGAACCGACATTGAAAAAGTGCTCAATGAAGTGTCGCAAAGGTTTGACAGCAGCAGCAAATGGCGGATTTCCGTCAGCGCCGGCGTATGCACATACCCTCAAAGTGCATCGGATTATTCGCGGTTACTGGCGCTGGCAGACCAGGCTTTGATACTTGCCAAGAGAAGCGGAAAAGCGCGTTTTCGGTTTTATGAGGACATATAAAAAAGCGCCGTTCAGCGCTTTTCTATATATACTTTTCTAAATGACTTGATCCAATGGCACACAGCCTTTCTTCAGTATTGTGCACCCATAGAATGAGAGCTCGCCCGTTGCCACCACGGCATACGCTTTGGCAGCCCGGTCATAGAAATCGAACCTGTCAATGTACCCGACAGCATCGCGCCCGCGGCTGTCGTACTTCTCGACAAGCTTAAAATACTCTTCATGAACAGGCAATTCCATGTGCGCATCACACTCCTGCTTCTGCATAATCAGAAAAGGCTTTTCGACAGAAAGATCAAGCGTCATGATATGAAGTATGGCATCAATCAATTGCAGACTTCCAATACCGTCGGCTCGCAGCAATATGTTTTTGGCCGTGCTGGCCGCAGGATAATGCATATCGCCGATCACTATTTCATCCCCATGGCCCATTTCTGCGAGTACTTTAAGCATTTCCGGAGAAAGAACAGAAGGAACACCTTTTAACATCAAAATCACCTCTTAAAGTTTTTTGGACTATCTTTTAGCCAACAGTATCATAACACAGCCGAATCGCTTTTGGAATCGCATTCATCAAAAAGCACGCTTTTTCGGGGCATCGGAAGCAGCATGGATGTGGATTTCTGATAGTCGGCGTATCCTTTCTTTGTGGCAAGCAGTCTTTTTTCCATCATCGGAATGCTGATAAACACAAACAGCAGGGTCATCAGTATGGGGGAGATGATCATCCACCAGTGTGAGGGGATCTGTCCGAGCATCATGATATAAATACCCCACCAGAAAGAGACTTCGCCCAAATAATTGGGATG
>CAZNVX010000544.1:0-1964 GCA_964576225.1 uncultured Christensenellaceae bacterium | reverse complement strand
TTGATGAGTAAGTGTAATCTTTTTTTTGTGTTTTCATTAATATGGCGCTTGTCAGTCATGATGGCATTGCTGAGTGTGTTATGGCATAAACATTCGTCTTCGATCGATAACAATCTTGTCAAGTTTTCAATTGCCATGGCAGCGATCTCAGTGTTTTTCTTTAATACTTCAATCACCATTTCAACCGTCACCGGTTGTTCACTTATATGCCAGACATCATAATCGGTTACATGAGCCATAGTTGCGTAGCAAATTTCAGCTTCCCTGGCTAAAAAAGCTTCAGGTGAAGCAGTCATACCGATTATGGACATGCCCCATTCTCTATATAAATTAGACTCAGCTTTTGTTGAAAATCTTGGCCCCTCAATTGTTATATAAGCGCCTCCTTTGTGGATATTGGCTCCAGTGTTCTCCAATGACTTTTGGACATGTTGTGATAGGCGGCTGCAGAATGGTTCTGCAGCCCCCACATGAGCAACAACACCTTCACCAAAAAAGGTGCGTTCTCTTTTATGTGTCAAATCGACAAGCTGATCAGGGATGACAATATGCCCCGGTGAAAAATCCTGTCTTAATGAACCACAGGCAGAAATGCTGATGATTTGAGTAACTCCAATTGACTTTAATGCGAAAATATTGGCACGATAATTTACCTCAGAGGGCATATAAATATGGCCGATTCCATGCCGCGCTAAAAATGCGACTTTCTTCCCGCTTAATTCACCCAAAATAATGGGAGAACTCGGGTTACCGAATGGTGTTTTGATGACCAATTCCTCTGTGTTCTTCAATGACGACATGTAATATACACCGGATCCACCTATAACTCCGAATATTGGTCTATCCTTCATATTTTCTCCATTTAGTAAAGAAAAAAAATTTAATAATTTAGCAAGTATAAAAAAATTATGATAAATGCACCCTGATACGAGTACTGCCTATTTTTATCAAGTCCTCTGTAATGAGAATAGCGGCATAACTTATCTTTTCATTATTAATAAAAGTACCGTTAGTTGATTGCAGATCTTCTAAAAACCATTGATTATTACGAAAGAAAATGCGGGCATGGCTGTTAGAAGCTCTATTATCTCGGATCCGGAAATCATTCTGAGCGTCTCTACCCAGAAAGATCTCAAGTTGATTATAGGTAATTGTTTTTTTGGGGTAATCTTCTAAGAACAGCTTAATGGATGGAATTTGAGAAATATTCTTACCCCGGGCAGCTTGATTGATATTCTTCCACATAATAAGTAACGCTATCACCAGAAAAGCATATAAACTGGCTGTCATTATGACTCGAAGAACTAATACAAAAACTGCGCTCATTTGTGATTTTCCTAGTAACTATTAAATTTTGTTGTATCTTTAATTTTTGTTATTTGATCTTCGATTGAATCAATATTGTAAATGAGAGGAACATCGCCAATTTCAATCACATCACCATTAGATAACTTCACTTGATTAACCCGGTGTTTGTTAATTTTTAAACCGGTAGTTGAATCAAGATCAAAGATAATATGCCTGCCCTTTATTTCACGTATTTGGGCGTGCACTCTTGAAACACGCAAGTTGTCAATTACAAGATCATTCTCTTCGCTGCGACCGATATTTATTATCTTTTTCTTAATGGTGAATAAGGAATCATCAGGTGTAATGAGAAAAGCTTGTATCGATTGCTGGTAAAGATCTGATGGCTCATCTTCAGTCGCCATGCGTATGGTTTTCCCTGAAGTAAATTCAGAATGTGATATTTCGAAAAAAAAGTCGTTGTCAAGTTGTGTGTTGTAAAAGAATTGGATGTGTATTGGACCAGACAATTCCATTCCCTCCGTCTGGCTCATATCACTAATAATCTCGCTAATAAATTGTTTCCACGCATCCAATTGTTTGTTGTTGAAAAAGTGTTCATTCTTTAATGAGATCCTGTATATATTTGGGATGAAATTTTTCCCTGAGATTTGTTT
>CAZNVX010000543.1:0-1966 GCA_964576225.1 uncultured Christensenellaceae bacterium | reverse complement strand
TTCTTTTCAGGAGGCAATGGAAAAAGCCTTCTATAACCCGCTTGGCGGGCTGACGGTGCCGCCTGACCAGCGTCATTTTGCGACGCGGCGGACTCTTCCGGCTTATCCTGAAAGAATAGCCGGACTCAAAGCGAAAGGCGCCCGGCTTGTTGTGGTATACGGCATTGGGCGGATGATGCATATCGCCTTCTGGGAACCGCATTTCGCAGCTGAATTTGACAGCGCTGACGACTGGAGAGCGCAGACGCACCGGCTGGGCGCCAGGCTGCATCCGCTCACGGTGGAGCAGAATGCCATCACCAGCTTTAAGAGCCGCACCACGCTGGTGCCTTGCTATGCCAATACGGTGGGGCCGGGGCTGTTCTTGCAGTCGGATTATGCCATCGGCGGCTGTGACGGGGCGTTGGGCCGCGGGATGCAATGGCAGGGGATGTCGCTGTGGGTGACGCTGCGCTATTCGCCGGATATATGGGTGCCGTCAAGCTTCATGCCGACACTGCCGGGGCGGCTGTTCTTCCTCAAGGAGCTGGCCGGGCCGTTGGTGGCCGAATGCAACTGATGCGTTTTGGAGATGAGATGTGAAGCAGGTTGTGATGACCGATCCGGTCACGGGGACACAGGCCGTGGCTTTACCCGACTACGGCGGCATGGTTTCATCGCTGAAGGTCGGCGGCCTGGAAGTGTTGCGCATGAAGCCGGAGCTCCTTGGCCTCGGAAACTGTTTGGCCGGCGGCATACCCGTTTTGTTTCCGTTCTGCGGCCGAACGGCTGATGACAGTTATCGGGTGGACGGGAAGCCGTATACCATGCCTGTTCATGGGCTGGTGAAGGATACGACTTTTTCCGTGAGACGCAAAGGCGTGCAGCAAGCCTGCATGTATACAGAGCCCGGCGCTGTGATGATGAGGGAGAACTACCCATACGCATTTGTGCTGGATGTGATATATCATGTGGAAGCCCAAAGCCTGTATGTGACAGCGCAGATTGAAAACCGGTCTGACAGCCCGATGCCATTTTATATCGGCTGGCATCCATATTTTCGCGTCAGCTCAAAAAAGGACGCCACGCTGACGCTGGGGGCAGAGAAATTCAAGAGCTATATTGACGGGACGAGCGGCATCTGCCCATCCCCGGTGGTGGATCTGCGGCAGCAGCTGGATCATGTTTTCTGGGATATGACGCAAGCATGCATTCAGCTGGAGAACAGGGCGGACGGGTATATGGCCCGAATCATACCGGATGATTTGCACGGCGTGGTGACAGTTTGCACTGTGTTTGATGATTGTGTCTGCATTGAGCCGTGGACTGGGATGCCAGACTCCATCAACACGGGAAAACGCCTGCACCATATTGAGCCGGGCTCAATCAAACAGTGCGGGTTTGAGCTGCGTGTTGACCTTTTGTGAGAGACCTTAATCGGTTAAATAATAAAACAGGAGCAGTGCCATGGAAAGAGTGAGAGTGGGTGTTATCGGAATCGGATGGTTTGGTGAGATGCATGTCTGCGCATACCAGGGTGTTGCCAACGCGGTGGTCAGCGCAATATGCACGCGGACGGAATCAAGGCTTGCCGAAATTGCCGCCAAATACGGCGTCGGCAAGACCTATACGGACTATCATGAGCTGCTGGCTGACCCGGAGATCGACGCCGTGTCGATATGCACGCATGCGCCCGACCATCTCGAGCCCATGCTTGCGGCCATCGCTTCGGGAAAGCACATTCTGCTCGAGAAGCCGATGGCGCTGTCGGTGGCCGAGTGCGACAAAATGATTCAAGCGGCAAAGGGCGCCACGCAGAACATCATGGTGGGTCATATCTGCCGGTTTGAGAACAGCTACGCCATGGCCAGGCAGGAACTGGCTGAAGGGCGTATCGGCGAGATACTGTCCATATACGCAAGGCGCAATATCAACGGGGACAGGGCAGTGCCCCATCTGCACAAGCTGTCGTCGGTGACGGGCGATT
>CAZNVX010000542.1:0-1977 GCA_964576225.1 uncultured Christensenellaceae bacterium | reverse complement strand
AGCCTCACCATTTTCACCTTGTTGCAAAAGTTCGAGAAGAAGGTTGTTGAAATGGCGGCGGTCATGGGCGGCGCGGCTGTTCTGCGCTGATACCTTCTCCATAAGCTCCAGTTGTCGGGACATATTCCCCGCAGCCAGCGTCAGATATTCCCGCTCCGCTTCCATTTTATGGTTTTCTTCCCGCAGGGCATACTGATTTGTGATGGTTTTGAGAGAGTGTATAATGGAAACATATACCGACAAGCCTAACAGGATGAGAAGCATAAGGGGCACGTAGTTATTCGTCAGAACATCTTCAATGTCTCCACCGAAAAAATATACCAAAAAGCAAGCCAGCAGCGAGCCAATGGGCAATATGTAGATGTGCCAATAGTCCAGCACCTTGCGATACAGCTGTGACACCCTTTTGTGAAGTACAATAATAATCGCCGAAAAAAGGATTAAGCGCAGATAGACAATGCCATAAAACGGGTCTGGGAAAATACCACGAAGTATGTAACTCAAAATCACCACAATGACATAAAAATTGAGCATGGTAATATAGCTGAAGATCCACTGCATGATTTTGTCAATAAAAAGAGGCTTCAGGGCAATACCAATCACGAGTAGCATAACAAGATCAACGTAAAATACAGCAGTGTAATTTTCTGTGAGGTAAAAGTAATAGTTCGCACTGAGATTTCCTGCCAGTATTATGCTTGTTACAAAAATATATAAAAATTTGCTTTTGTATTTCGGTGTTGCCATGGTTGAAAGTAATAGCACCAGCATAATGTCGGTGACGACTGATCGTAAAAGGTCGGGGAAAATCGAGGTCATTGTCTATTCCCCTTTCCCATCAGGTAATCCATATAGGCATCTCGCACCACAGGGTATTGCCTTGCCGCAATGGGAACGGTTTTACCGCCCAATAACCGGAAGCTATCCCTGGCAAAATACTCCACGCGCCGCATATTGACCACAAATGAAGTATGGCACTGCAAAAAGTGCCTGTGCTTCAAGATAGGGGAGCTATATTCTGAAAATTTTTCTCGAATTGTTCGGCTGACGATTTCCTCCCCGTTTGCCAGACTAAAGATAACAGCGTGACTGCGGTATTCACAACAATTTATTTCTGAGAGTTTGATCACTCGCAGGCCGTAAGTGGTCTTTACGGTAAATGCCTGCTCTTCGGCAAGATCTGTCTTGGAGATGGCGAGGGCCAGCGTATCAAACAGCTGATACGTTTCAACAGGTTTCACAAGATAATTTAACGGGCTTGCGGCATACGCCTGCAAGGCAAACTGTGGTTCAGTCGTGACATAGATAAGCTGCGCTTCACGATCAAGACGACGGATTTCTTTGCCTAATTCCAATCCGTTTACCATAGGCATGACGATGTCTATTATGTAAAGGTGAAAGCTCTCTGCCTCAATGGCCTTCAACAACCCCTCTGGATGTGAGAATTCATTCACTTCGGCATCAATACTGTTGGCAGACAAGTACTGATTTGTAAGTCTTACAAGACTTTGCAGCTCGTTCGGCATATCATCACAGACGGCAATACGAAGCATGGCGGTCACCTCTTTGAGCGGTATGTTTTCTGTAAGTTAATACTGGCTCTGGTCTATATAAAGTTGTGCAAAGAATTAATCAAACCTCTGAAGCGGTGTGGAAAGATCTTCACCGCGTTATCAGTGCGACACACTCAACGTGCTTCGTATGCGGGAAATTATCGTAGGCAGCCAGATGAGTTACATTGTACCCAAAAGCCTGGCAGTCAGCAAGATTCTGGGCCATTGTTAAGGGATTGCACGAAATATACAGAATTTGATTAATGGGATATTCAAGTATTTTTTTCATTGCTTTTGCCTGTATTCCTGAACGGGGCGGATCCACAACGATCAAGTCCGGCATTTCTGCGACGGAATCAAGGACATGGAAAACATCTCCCTCATAGAAAAGGCAGTTATCCACTCCGTTAAGCACCGTGTTTTC
>CAZNVX010000541.1:0-1979 GCA_964576225.1 uncultured Christensenellaceae bacterium | reverse complement strand
GGAGTGTCACAAATGTATATCTCGCGCATAGAGCGCAGAATACTGTATAAGTTAAGAAATTTCTACGAGAAATAGGTTTAAAGCAGTACGCTCAAGGGTATATAGATGTTGGAAGCATGGTGCGCGTTTGATACGCGTTACGAGTCTGTGTGCTTTTGGGGCTTTATGAATAAAACGAGCCGGTATGTGCTGACATCTATCGAGGATATAAAACAGGTTACATCCAGTGTGCTTGGTGTTGTTCAGCACCACTCCGCGCTGAGTGAAGAGCGCAGATACGACATCATGCTTGTGATCAACGAGCTTTTGGTGAACAGCTTTGAGCACGCTCAGCCTACCGAAAAAACGCCGGTCGTCTTTCGCGTGGATATTGTAGACAGTGAGCTGCACATCGGCGTGAGCGACGGCGGCAAAGGTTTTGAATATGAACCCAAGGCAGCGCAGACGGATGAGGCGCTTTATCGTGAGCGCGGCCGCGGCCTTATGATCGTACGTGCGTTGTGCGAGGACATCAAATACAACTGCTGCGGCAACACCGTCAAGGTCCGAATCGCTCTGTGACATTTTCTTTGCCTGCTTTGCGGGATTCGCGTTTTTTTTATGTTCATAGTCAAAGGTATTTCTTGTTTTGCGGAGAAGTAATACATCAGCAGCCAAAGAAGGGGTATTGATGGCAGTCAGAAAAAGACCGCACGCCGGTTATTATAAAAGGCCCGGAGTCCGTGAAAAACCAGTGGTGAAACGCAGGCCAAGATTTAAGTTTTTTGTGATATTATCAGGGGCACTGTGTGCGCTCGTTTTGGTTATTGTGCTGCTTTTGCAGGGGCGGCCGACAACGGCTGTGGAGTGGGCGTCCGCAGAGTTTGACAAAAGCTTTGATATGCTGGTTGTGCGGGATGAGGTTGTATACGAAGCAAAGAACTACGGGAAGACCAAGTACATCGCGGTGGAAGGCCAGAAGGTTGATGTGGGAGACCCTATCGCGAGGGTGTACGCATGGGGCTATAATGATGAAACACTGTCCAAGCTGCTTGAGCTGCAAAAAACGATACTCAAATATCAGACCGAGGTCAGGCGAGCAGATATCATTGACGAGAAGTTGCTCGAGATAAACGGGCGGATAGACGCAAAAGCGCGCGATATACAGCAGGCTGTTATTGGAAACAGTCATTCGGTTATGCTTGGCCTTGAACGTGAGATGGAGACGCTGCTTGCCGAGCGCATGGAATATTTAAAGAGCGTCACGGTGGCTGATGACCAGCTAAAAAGCTACTATGCTTCGGAAGCAGAGATGCTTGCAATGTTTGAGGACTGGGCCAACGAGCTGATCGCCAATGAGAGCGGTTTGGTGAGCTTTTACTTTGACGGAGTCGAGCCGCTGATGGCCAAGCAGAACATCGGCAGCTTTAACAGAGCGGGGCTTGAAGAGGTCATAGCGGGCAAAACGGTGGAAACGCCGGAGAAGGATCAGGCCTATGCTCCGCTGTATCGCGTGGTGAATGAAAACGAATGGTATGTGGTGCTGCTTACCGACAAACGCATTCCCGAGATGCATGTGGGCAACAGATTCAGCATCGTTTTTGAGGATTATCTGCAAACGCAGTATACAGGCATCGTTTATGATACAACAGAGCTTGAACAAAGAGAAGGTTTTGTGTATACTATAATGATACAGGATAATATTGGGCCTCTGCTTGGAGAACGGCGCGTCACAGCGCGTCTTTACGGCGTACAGGAATCGCTGCGCATACCAAAGAGCAGCATAAGCACAATAGACGGAATTGATTATGTGGAAACTTTGGACGGGCAGTTTGTACCTGTGGAAGTGATTGCGGCCGCCGGCGATAATGTGCTCGTGCGCAATGCCGGGGAGGAGAAAACGCTGGATATCGGGCAGAGGATCTATAAATAGCACCGATTAAAGGCGGAAGCGTAAATGACCGATATAAAACATAACATAAAAATAATAAGAGAAAGGG
>CAZNVX010000540.1:0-1982 GCA_964576225.1 uncultured Christensenellaceae bacterium | reverse complement strand
CCACGATTGCCGGCCCGCAAAGCCCAGCAAACGGGCGGATGACGCGGCGGACGCGAAACGGTTGTTTGAGCTGTCTGAGCAGCTCTGCGGTATTCAGTTTGGAGGAGGCGAATCATGAACATGATGGTATTGATTACGGGAGCATGCGGCGGGCTGGGGCGCGCGATGGCGTCCGAATGCGCCCGCCGGGGATATGAGCTGTTCCTGACGGATATATCCGAGACGGGCCTTGGCAGCATCCGGCAGGGGCTGGAGAGGCAGTTCGGCGCGACGGTGTACACGCATGTGTGCGAAATCACCGACGAGGCAAAAACGGCGGCCATGTTCGAGCGCATCGGCGGTATGGAGAAGCGGCCGGGTATGCTGCTCAACATTGCGGGCGTGGATCATGAGGGCGGGTTTTTGGCGCAGCCGGGGGAGCGCATCGCGGATATTGTGCGGCTGAACATCGAGGCGACGCTGCGCGTGACGCACGCGGCACTCTCCGTCCGCAGGAAGGCGGAGAAGTTCTACATCGTTAACGTGTCCAGTTTGGCGTCGCTTTACCCGATACCGCTCAAGGCCACGTATGCCGCGTCCAAGCGGTTTCTGCTGGATTTCTCGATCGCGCTGGGGCAGGAGCTTAAATACGAGAACGTGCTAGTGATGGCGCTGTGTCCCGGCGGGCTGGCGACGACGCCCGAGGCGCTGCACGGCATTGCCGCTCAAGGCCTGTGGGGCAGCCTCACCACCAACGGGCTGGGGCAGGTGGCGGAGCGCACGATTTCACGTGTGATGGCCGGCCGGCGCGTGTACATCCCGGGCGCGGTGAACCGGGTGCTGAGTTTTTTGGGCGCGATTGTGCCGCGGTTAACGGTGGCCAGACTGCTTCACCGCCGGTGGCGGCAGGCGCAGCGGCGGTGGCTTGCCGGACCATCATGACGGCGCAGCACGGAGCGCTATGAAGAGTTTGGAGATTATGGTATAATCTTTATTGAAATGATTGAAACGGGGAGGTGCAGAAAATGAAAAAACCGGTGGTCATGGTTATGCTGATCGTCTTGTGCCTGTTGCTGCTGACGGGCTGCGTGTTGCAGATCAACAGCGACGGCAACGTGAGCCTGCCGCAGGTGAGCGCCTTGACCGAAGCTGTTGAGAACATCGCCGCATCGCTGGAGGGGGAGCAGATCGAAACGGATGGCTTTTCGATGACAGCCCCCAAAGGCTGGAATCGGATGGTTATTCAGGGCGGCGTTCAGCTGTATAGGGGGAGCGACGTTTTTCAGATCACCGTGGACGGTTATAATGTTTCACAAGAGGAGGACCTGGCGCTTCTGCAAAGCCTGGCCGATCAGTATGACGGCACGGATATCACCACGGTGGATATGCTGGGTATGACGTTTTACACCACATCGTTTACAGCCTTGGGTGTTGAGCAGACGTTTTATTCAGCTGTGCGGGACGGCGAACAGATTCATATCCAGCTGGGTGGCAAAGATCATAACGACAACACCGAGCTACAGGGCATGCTCAGCTCGGTTCGGCTTAAATAGCATTACCTTTGATACAGGCCATGGCGGGACAGGTAGTCGCTTAATCCCGCGCTGTGCTGCTGCGCATCATTCAAAAATTGATTAAATGCCTGACGGATCTGGGGAGTCACGACGCCGGATATCGCGGCGCTGTACGACTCTGCCAGCTGATTCTCTGCGGTCAGCAGATCGTTGCACATGTCGGCATCGCTGACACCGCCCTGGCGTATTGGCGGAAAGCGTGACGGCTCCGTCGGCGGTGCCGACCAACCAGGCTGCTGCCCCGGATATGCGGGCACCTGGCCGCCAAGCAGCTGCTCAAGCGTGTTGACGTGATGCTGCTCCTGCCGATAGTTCGACTCAAACAGCGCCTTCAAGTGCAGATCCTGCGCTTCGTTGATATAGTTTGCGTATTTGTTCATGCAGAGCGTCTCCTGCTTTTTTTGGTTCTCAAGCAGTGACGCTTCATTT
>CAZNVX010000539.1:0-1983 GCA_964576225.1 uncultured Christensenellaceae bacterium | reverse complement strand
CCGCCAAGCGCCTTGCCATCCGCAAACATGCCGCTGCTTATATTCTCCGTCGCCGCCTTCTCATGCCCCACCAGCGCCCACGTGGTGTCCGTCAGGTGTGCAAAGGCGGGATCCTTGAGCTGCCTGCAGATGAACGACTGCCGCGGCTGGTTGATATCTTCCCCGCTGATCTGCATAAACCCGTATGCGTCGCACAAGGCCATCACACGTGTCAGCTGCGCCGCCGTATTGCGTGACGGCATATATGCGATCGCCTGGAATCCAATCTGCCTTGCGGTTTTCAGCACCTCTTCGAGGTAATCGTCCTCAAACGCTTGTGCTTTCTTGTCGCCCGTGGGCGACTCCCCCACATCACCCAGATAACAGTAGCTGGGAATCGCGCCGATTTCGCGGATGAAATCCACCGCTTCCCGTACAGGGATGGCCTCTCCAGGGCCTGCGTCAACATAAATGCCGGCGATAAAGCTGCTTTTTAAAGCGTTGAGCAGGTCGTATGCATACATGCTGTTGCCGGCGTCCGACAGATACTCCAGCGGCTTTGCCCCAATAGCCATGCCGAGTTCTTTTCGCAGCACATCAATCAGCGCGCTGCCTTTGCCGTACTTTGAGATCATCTTTTTCGTTAGCGCAAACAGCAAATGCCGCTCGGTTACCCCGCCCCCGTCGTGCGCCATCGACAGCGGCAGCACATCGCGCTCGTAATCCACGGATATACCGAGCTTGCTGACGATGCTGTTGATGTTGTCGGCCATCATTTCATTCCGCTTGTGTCTGGCAGTCCGTATCGCTTGCAGAAACGCGTCGGCTTTGCGGATGTTCTGGTGGGGAATACCGTGCGCGCAGACGTACGCATTCGATATCTGATCCGGGTTGTTGATGCGTCTGCCTTTAAGCGGCGTATCGTCCCAGTCGGTGCGTATCTCAAACCCGATCGTCGTGGCGATACCCATGATGTCTCCCGCGCGGATGAACTCCTCCGCGCCGTTTATCGCGTCATGGTCCATGATGCCGACCGTGGACAGTCCGTTCATCACCGCCATGTATACCGCTTTGGACGGTGAATACGGCGAGAATGAATATGTGGTATGCACATGGTTGTTGGTATAGCCTTCGTCCGGTGCGGGCACGATATCGCCGCTGTCGATCAGCTTTTTAAGCTGCGCGGCCGCGTCCTGTCTTTGTTGTTTGGTTGGGGCATTCAGCTGATCGATCCAGTTTCCTTTATTCATCATTCATCAATCCATCTGCTGGCCGCCCGTCACGTTCACGGCCTGGCCGGTCATATAGCTCGCCTCGTCGCTTGCAAGAAACACGAGCAGGTTCGCGACGTCCTCGTATGTGCAGCCGCGCTTGAGCGGCACCTGGTCGATGTACTTCTGCCGCACCTCTTGCTCGGTGATCCCCTGGTTCTTCGCGTATTGCTTGAACAGGCTGTCCGTCCACAGCGGCGAATCCAGCAGGTTGCCGGGGCATATCGCGTTGACGCGGATCTTCTCGGGCGCCAGCTCCAGCGCCAGGCTCTGCACCAGCCCGATGCCGCCGAACTTGCTGGCGGCGTACGCCGAGTTCTTGAAGCTGCCCTTCTTGCCCGACTTTGAGTTGATCTGCACGATATTGCTGCCCGCGCCCATGTAACTGACTGCGGCCTTGACGGTGTTATAGAAACCGCACAGGTTCACGTCGATCACCTTTTTCCACCGGTCCGCATCCAGCTCTCGGATGGCGCCGGATATCAGTATCGCGGCGTTGCACACGAGTATATCGATGCCGCCCAGCACATCCGCCGCGCTTTGCATGAATGCGCCGCACGACGCGTCATCCGAAACGTCCAGCATGAACGCCTGCGCGCCAATGCGTTGAGCTGTGGCCTTGGCTCCCTCCAAGTTTATGTCACCGATGACCACATCAGCGCCTTCGGCTGCCAGGCGCCGCGCGAGCGCCTGCCCGAGGCCCTGCGCCGCGCCCGTGATGACCGCTCTTTTG
>CAZNVX010000538.1:0-1993 GCA_964576225.1 uncultured Christensenellaceae bacterium | reverse complement strand
TGATCCCCGAGAAGGACAGCTTTGAGAGCTACATCACGGTGCCGGTATGGGATTTTATTGGGGATATGACGCTGGATCAACAAGGAGAGATGCAGGAAGGCGGCTTTGACCCGGGGCAGCAGAACGTGAGCATACTGACCATCAACGCCATCAACGGCACGGTGATCGACCGGGAGCAGGGGTATTGAGGATGGGATCTGACAAAACGCTGCGCGGAAGAAGTGAGCGGCCAATGGATAAACGGCTTTCGGATCGGGAACGGGGGATGCTGAAGAGTTTGCCGGGCAAAAACCTGACGAAGAGGCAGTGTATCCGCGGATGCACGCGAACGAACCGCAAAGGTTGGGTAATGGCCATTTTTACAGTATTGATGCTGGCAGCAGTCATGCTGTCCGCGTGCCAACCCACGCCGGAGCAGCCAGTGATCGTCAACAAGAACGCCAATCTGGTGGAAGACGTATTGGCAGCCGCCGGCGAGAACAACGAGACGGCGCTGGAGGAAGACAAGCAGGTTATCGCCGAGCAGATCAAGCAGGTGAACGGGCATCTTAACATGGAGATAAAGCCGGGCGACAGCGTGACCATCAACGTGGACGCGGACATCGTTGCCCCGGATTATGACCAGATTCCACTTATCCGCGTGCGACCGAAGAACTTTTCCAAAGAGCAGTTTGACGCGTTTACCAGCTATCTGACGGGCGGCAAACCGCTCTACTCCTTCCCGGAGGACCCGACTGTCGACCGCTTTACAAAGGAAGAGATCACAGACATGCTGACGCAGATTCAGGCCTGCCTGGCGGACAGCAGCCTTCCCAAGGACACCCGCAGCGCGTGGGAATACAGAGCCAATGATTTTAAGAAATCGTTAAGCAACGCGATGAGCCAGGCGGATGAAAAGCCGTATGACGGCGAGCTGACGCCTGTCGAGGATAACAGAACCTTCAATTCCATCACCAGCGTAAAATGCTATATGGGCAAGAGCCGGGCGGCGTGGCTGAGCCTGTGGCAGACGCCGGGGGGCAACGAGACCCAGCTGCAGTTTGACAACAATGACTATATCACCGCGTACAACACGTTTGAGCCGTATGAGGGGACGGACGCGCCGCGTTTGAAGATGACGTATGAGGAAGCGAAGGCGATGGTAATGGATCTCGTGCATGTCGCGGACGGCGAGGACAGCAATCTGGTCATATATGATTCGTCCATTATGTATCAGATTGGCACGCTGCCGGGCTACACGATGGAGACGTCGCCGCAGGCATATGGTTTCGACCTTGCGAGATGCTACAACGGCGTCGTGGTCAAGCCCGTGAGCTGCCTGTCCGGCTTTAGCGAAACCGTTGACTATGGCAAGCGGGTATCACCTGAAACCATGATGGTGGTGGTCGACGACAGCGGCATCGTGGAAGCTTACTGGCAGAATTGCACGGAGTATATTGAGGATGTGGCGGACGACGTACCGCTGAAGGATTTCGACGCGATCAGGAATATATTTGAAGATTATTGCCGCTACAAGTTTACGTGGACCTACCGAAATGACGCGCTGGTGAGCGACACCACGCCCGCCGTCACGCTGAGCGTCAAAAAGGTGGAGATGAATGTGATGGTGATCCCCGAAAAAGACAATCTGGATAACTACATCACGGTGCCGGTTTGGGACTTTATCGCGGATATGACGCTGGAGGGAGACGGTATGTCGCAGGAGGGCTCCATCTACGAGGGGCAGCAGAACATGAGCATATTGACCATCAACGCCATCAACGGCACGGTGATCGACCGGGAGCAGGGGTATTGAGGAGAACCGCTTTTTTGAGCCGCAGCCGGGAAGAGTATTTCCACTGCTTGACAAACGGAAATCTGTCGTGTACACTAAAGACAAAACTATCGTAAGCGCTAACGACAGATGCCGGAAGGAGACTATCGATGGAAAAAAGGCTGGCGGATTCGGAATGGGTGATATTAAAAGCGCTGTGGGGCAGACCGGCACAGACGA
>CAZNVX010000537.1:0-1999 GCA_964576225.1 uncultured Christensenellaceae bacterium | reverse complement strand
TTCCATGTTGCAGCCCATGCATCGTCCGTCTTTAAGCATCGACACCGGCATCGACCGGTTTTGCTTGACTCGGTTATAACGTTTGAGCAAATCCGGATCTACCTTGGATGCCGCCAACTCTGCCGCCTTGCGGAGGTTATCAAGCTCTTCCGCGCCGGCACGCAGTTCTTCCTCATGCTGCTTTTTCAGCGCCGCAAAATCCTTCTGAGCCTGACTGACATGTGACAGTATCGTCTTAAGCCGCGCTGAAGTTTCTTCCGCCTTGGTCTGTACCGCTACAGCCCGGCGTTTTTGCTTGACGATGTTGTCATACGTCGTTTCATATTCATGGACAAGGTTCTTAACGACATTATAATCCATCTCATCGAGTTCCATCTCTTCGTACTGCCCAATATCCTTGTGCTTCTTATTCAAAAGCTCAGTCATTTTATCGTACTGGGCATCAATCTCCGACAAAGCATTCTGCTCCACCAAAGACCGGTTCTCCATTTCTTTGAGCACAGCCTGTTGCTTTTTCAGATAGTTCTGCAGCTTGATGAGCTGTTTTCTCGTCGGGGTGTTCTTTAGTTGTTTTTCATAAGCTTCCAGCTGCGCATCCGCTTGCTGATACTTATAAAGCAACGCCAGCTTATCCAAATAAAACAATCCTCTCTGCGCCGTCAAATATATGTATATGGCGCCGTTTCACACTTGGCCTTCTGAAAGTCCAAATGTAATTGTACATTATCCAGCCGCGATTGTAAACTCATAAATATATGCCCGGAGAAACCCTGCTCAGTGGCAAAATGCCCGGCTTCCACCAAAAGCATATCCCGCGCCACCGCATCAATAAAATGATGGTGCTTGGCTTCACCCGTCACCAGCGCGTCAGCCCCCGCCGCTTTGGCCGCCGCCACGAAATCGCCGCCGCTGCCGCCAACCACCGCAACAGTCTGTATGGGACGGCTACGGACGTCAGACACACGCAAGGGTTCTGTCTTCAACGTGCGCTTCACATGGGTCAGAAAATCGCCGGTATCGAGTATGCCGTCCAGCCGACCCACCCGCATCAAACCGTCATCGGGGCCTGGGGCAACAGCGACGCTGCTCAGACCTAGCTTTTCTGACAGCATGTCGTTGATACCGCCCCCGGCTTTGTCATAGGGGGTATGCGCCGCGTATAGCGAAATACCGGCACTGATCAGCCGCATCACCACCGCGTCAGGCGGTCTGTGATAATCCAGGCGGCGCACCGGGGAGAACAGTGTCGGATGATGCGTCAGCACCATGTCGAACCCGCCGGCTGCCGCTTCATCCACCACTGCGGTCGTGGCATCCAGTGCGATCAGCACGCGGGACACCGTTTCGCCGCAACACAGCAACAGCCCTGAATTGTCCCATTCGTCCGCAAGCCCGGGCGGCGCAATGTGTTCGATAAGCCGGACAAAATCGTCCATGGTCACAGCCATTTTTCAACCTCCTTATATTCTTCGAGCTTGGCGTCAATCTCCCTTATAAGCTGATTCCTGCGCGGCGAGCCGGATCGGTTCAGCTCGGTACGAATCTTTAAAGCTTTTTGAATGCGCTGCCTGACCAGCAGCCCAAGCGCGTCCGGCTTTTTCCTAAGCAGCACCGGCCCAAGCTCCCGTTCAATTTGGCTAAGTGTTGGCCCCTCGCCTCTCACAAACCTCATGATGGGATAAAAATGCCCTTTTTCAGCAACCAGCTCCTCGTCGTCTGCATAATAACCGTTCTCCGTCAGCCAGCCGCGCAGCATGTCGGCCGAGGTATGGCTGGACAACACCAGTATATCCGGTGCTTTGGCAATGTCAGCCGCGATGATGGACGCAATCAGTTCTCCGCCCATGCCGGTGATGACCGCGGCGCACGCCTCACCCTCAGCCAGTATCGACAGCCCGCTGCCCACCCGGAACGATATGCGTGGCTTAAGAGCTTCGGCTTCCGCCAGCCTTTTTGCTTTTTCCAGCGATTTCTCACTGATGTCCCCGCAAATCACATG
>CAZNVX010000536.1:0-2002 GCA_964576225.1 uncultured Christensenellaceae bacterium | reverse complement strand
TCATCGATCAGCTCTTCTGCCTTCTGGCGGCTCTCGTTCAACAAGTCCAGGTCTGTGGGATACTTGATATCCGCATCACAGACTGTTGCATCCATTTGGAGCTTCCCCTTGTTCCCGGGATGCGGATCGGGATCGTCATCATTATCATCTTCTTCATCCTTTGCATCCTTGTCAACCACTTCTTGATTTGCCCCGGCTTTTAGCTTCAACCCTTTTCTTATCAAGTCGTCCGTCAATGATTCAAAGACATCAAGGTCGATTCGCTTTCTGATGGAGACCAGCAGTGACGGTGTCATCACCTGTTCAGAAGTGAAGGCCTCAAGCCCAAGAAAATACTGCATGCAGGGGTTCTCCTGTATCATCTCTATTACTCCACGGTCGTCACTCTTCATGATGTGCTTGATGATAATCACCCCCAGTACAAGTCTGGCATCCTTCGTGGGCGCACCACGATTGCTTTTGAAGTTCTTGTAATAAAGCCGGGCGAACTCTTCCCAGGGAACTATTTTTGAAAGAACAACCCACCGGTTATTCTCATCCAGTTTTGCCTCGAAGGGCATCTTGAACTCTGAAATTGAAAGCTGTCTGGAGCTCTTGTATCGTATCATAAAATGCAAGGATTATAAAGTAAAAATACTCAATTTCTTGCAGATATGCAAATTTAATATCGATTAATTTGCTGGTTTTCAGCACAAATATCTATTATTCAGCAGACCCTATTTAATATTGGCATTTTAGAATGTGGAGGTAGGTCACTTTGAATCTTTTTAATTAAATCATATGCGGAAGTTATTTTCCCAAAAACAGAATCCCTAAGAAGCAACGAAATAATTCTTTCAGCCTCTTTTTGTTCAATTGGCATCAAACTTCTAAAATGAATTATGTCATTTCTTAAATCTTTAAGCTTCGTGAATTATGGCCAGAAGTTATAACTTTTAGGGTTTATTGTGCCAAGTGCCTGAGGTAAAACTAAAGCAACTTTGTCAATAGTAGAAATCCAGCGCTCTATCTCTTTACGGTCATATTGTTTTGGTGTTGTCCCTTTTTCATTATAAACAAAATTATCCGGCAACAAATCGTTTACCAGACATTCTACAGCCGTATATGCCATTACTATTGTAGATTGTATATGCTCCAAATAATCGAATAAAATGACGTTGTCTTTTTCAGATAATTCATATAAATCGCGGGTACTTATTTTGGGTCTAATAAGAATATTATAAATTTCCTTTGCTTTCTCTAATTCAAATTTCGATTTAGACAAAAAAATCGAAGTGAAATTAGGTGCATCAAAACGCAATTTACATTTACCGAGACGCATAGTTACTATCTCTTTCATGGTAATATCCTCATTATACTCGTTTACTCTATAAACACCCGGCTTTTTTTGTCTTTTGTCATATAGTTTATAAATGCCTTTACTCATAGTCAATCGCTCTTATATATATCAAATATATCCAATAAAATGCAATCATTTTATGAAGGCTTGCTAACAGGCTTTTCTTAATATCACCTTTTTAGCTTTTTTGACTCGTTTCTTGATATATGTGGATGAGTTGTTACATCTACGCTTTTTGATAAAGAAATATCTTTCAACTGGTTCAATCGTCTTAAATCTTCCAAAAAAGAGTTCGAGTTCTGTACCAGTGGGGTCACAACAATAGCAAAACTGCATGAAAAGGATTTCATTACGAAATCCTTTTTTTGTATTTTTGCACTTTAATTCAGAAGCGTAATGGAAATCTCAAGTAAGTACAACCCTGCGGAGGTAGAAGACAAATGGTATTCATACTGGATGGAGCACGAACTGTTTCGTTCCGAACCCGATGAACGTGAGCCTTATACAATTGTCATTCCGCCCCCAAACGTCACCGGTATCCTGCACATGGGGCATATGCTCAACAACACCATTCAGGATATCCTGATACGCCGTGCACGTATGGAGGGAAAAAATGCCTGCTGGGTTCCCGGAACCGATCATGCCTCCATTGCTACTGAAGCG
>CAZNVX010000535.1:0-2038 GCA_964576225.1 uncultured Christensenellaceae bacterium | reverse complement strand
GCTTGGGTCTCCACGGAAGCGGGGTCCACGCCCGCATGCCATTGCGGATCGCCCCACGACCTTAACTCCCAGCATCAGCCCCCGACTGGGCGTCAGCAGCCAACACCAGAAACTTCATCGATGTGCCCTTCAACGGATTTTTAGGCCCGCCTTCGAAACCGTAGTACCGACTAGAATACTGCACCACCTGTGAATGATTATACACCGAAATAAGCAAAATATCAAACATATGCGCAATATTCTTATATTATTTACAAATTATTCTTTATCCGGTTGTTCCTCAACAGGCTCGTTCTTTTTGCTTTCCGCAAGTATCCGGGTCTTGATCTCGTTAAATATGTCGCGGTTTTCCTTTAAAAACAACCGTACATTATCCTTTCCCTGCCCAATGCGCACATCGTTGTAGGAAAACCACGAACCGGATTTCTTGATTATTCCCAGTTGAACGCCCAAGTTAATCACACTGCTCTCAGCGGAAATGCCTTCACCATAATAGATTTCAAACTCAGCACTTCTGAATGGCGGCGCGACTTTATTTTTAGCCACCTTGATGCGCGTCCGGTTGCCGATCATCTCATCACCGCTCTTAATGGTTTCAATCCGGCGCACATCCATCCGCACAGACGAATAGAACTTGAGAGCCCGGCCGCCCGGCGTAGTTTCAGGGTTGCCGAACATCACACCCACTTTTTCACGCAACTGATTGATAAACACCGCAACGGTGTTAGATTTGCTCACAATGCCCGCCAATTTGCGCAGCGCCTGCGACATCAGCCGCGCCTGAAGACCCACATGCGACGCTCCCATCTCACCGTCAATCTCAGCCTTGGGAACCAGCGCCGCCACCGAGTCAATGATGATGATATCGATCGCACCGCTCCTGACAAGCGCTTCCGTGATCTCAAGCGCCTGCTCGCCCGTATCAGGCTGCGACACATAAAGGTTGTCGGTATCCACACCCAAATTTTTTGCATAGGCCGGATCCAGCGCGTGTTCAGCGTCCACAAACGCCGCCGCGCCGCCCAGTTTCTGGGCCTCAGCCACCATATGCAGAGCCACCGTCGTTTTACCTGAGGATTCGGGGCCATATATTTCGATGATGCGCCCGCGCGGTACGCCGCCCACACCCAACGCCACATCCAGCTCCAGGCACCCGGTGGGAATCACGGACACTGGTACGCTGGCGGCGTCGCCCAGCTTCATGATGCTGCCTTTGCCAAACTGTTTTTCTATCTGCATCAGCGCCATTTCCAGCGCCTTTTGCTTCTCCATTGACATCCCAAAACCCTCCTCGAATATATAATCAGATCATACCATATCGGATACACCAAAACACGGACTGCTAGAACAGGTCCTTTAGCACTGTCCTGTTTTTAGCAAAATAGTTGACACATGACCATATGGACAGTATCACGCTGGCCCAGATCAGCGCCTCACCCAACCAAAACAGCCATGCTTCAAAAAATGTCTGCGCAAACCAGCCTTCCCGCAGCAGCAAGGCCACGATCGCCACAATCTGCACCACCGTCTTGGCTTTGCCGAGATTGTCCGCCGCCAGCACATTGCCTGACGCCGCGGCGACCAGCCGGAATCCGCTGACAATAAACTCGCGGCCCACCATGATGATGACAAACACCGCTGCCACCCAGCCGCGCTCACAAAGCAATATCAGCGCACTGCAAACCAGAAGCTTATCCGCAAGGGGGTCGGCCAGCTTGCCGAAGTTGGTGACCAGCCCGTGCTTGCGCGCAAGGTGACCGTCAAACAGATCCGTCAGCGCCGCTGCCACAAAAACCAGAGCCGCATAGTAATTCCAGTAAGCGATATCGATATAAAAAAACACGATGAACACGGGTATCATCACAATCCGCGCAATCGTCAGCTTGTTGGCGATGTTCATTCACACTTCTCCTAAAAGATCATACTCGTAGGCGTCCTTTATAAGGACATCATGAAATGTTCCCGGCGTCAAGTCTTTTTTTGAGGATATATATGTGACGCCATCCACACTCGGCGCCTGGCCCATTGTCCGACCGAC
>CAZNVX010000534.1:0-2041 GCA_964576225.1 uncultured Christensenellaceae bacterium | reverse complement strand
TATTTAAAGGCAGGTAGCTATGAGTTTAATGGGAATTGATATAGGAACAACAGGTTCAAAAGCCATTGTCTTCGATGAAAAAGGAAACGTGGTGGGATCTGACTATCGCGAGTATGGCTGTTCATACCCAAATCCAAACTGGGTTGAAATATCAGGCGGAAACATGATCGGTGAAACCTTAAAGGCAAGCAAAAATGCTATTCGGCAATCCGGCATCCGTATTGACGAGATTGTATCGATTGGTTTTTCTACGCAGAGAGCGACTTTTGGGCTTGTTGATATAGACGGGACTCTGATTGATGATATTTTCTACAGTTGGCAGGACAACAGGGCGACAGACGCCGTTGAATTTATGCTCAAGAAGTGTCCTGAGATAGATTCGGTTTCAATATCCGGCATGCCCGTCACCACAACATACTCTGCTGCAAAACTAATCTGGATTAAAAAGCATCAGCCTGAAAAGTACGCCTCGATATTCAAAGTGGTCCTTGTTCAGGACTACTTAACAAAGCTGCTGGGCGCCGATGATTATTATTGCGATAGGGGTAATGCTGCCTGTACCGGCTTGCTTGATATCAGAAAGGGCGAATGGAGCGCCCAGCTCTTAGATGCGTATGAGCTTGATATCAATGTTATGCCAAGCTTGGTGCCACCCGCTTATAAAATTGGCAATGTGAGCGAAGAAGGCTCAAAGCTAAGTGGTTTGCCTGTTGGTTTGCCGTTATGCACGGGAACGGGCGACCAGCAATGCGGGGTTATCGGTGCCGGAGCTGTTCGGCAAGGCATGGGGACGATGACGGTCGGCACGGCCGGTTTCCTGATTTCCTTCCTGGATAAACCGGCTTTGGGCAAACCCTTCAAGTCCATGATGTCTGTTGAAGCCGGATATGCAGGAAAATATGAAATTGAAGGCATCATGCTTGGCGCTGCGTCAAACTATAAATGGTTCAGAGATGCGTTTTGTGAGCTCGAAAAGAAAACGGGCTTGGAGAAAAATATTGATCCCTATGTGATCATGGAGGAATATGTTAAAGAAACCAGCGTTGGCGCAAACGGGGTTTTGACGCTGCCGCACCTGGGATCTGCCGGTTGCCCCTTCTGGAATGTGGAAGCTTCCGGTGTCATTGCAGGCTTAACGTTCTCGCATACCAAAGGAGATGTGGCAAGATCGTTTATGGAAGGGATTATCCTTGAAATACGCAACATGTATGAAGCCATGAAAGCAGCGGATGTCGTGTTCGACGAGATTATTATAACGGGTGGCGCAACAAAATCTCCGACATGGCGTCAAATTATGGCTGATGTCATGAACACCCGAGTAAAAACACTCGTTGTCAGCGATGCAACTGTTCTCGGCGCCGCGATTCTCGGGGCTGTCGGCGCTGGGGTATATGATTCGGTTCCGGAGTGCGTGGAAGCGCTTGTTAAATATGATAAGGTGATAGAACCAATTCAAGAGAACGCAAACAAGTACAATACTATTTTTGAGGCATACTTGAAGCTTTATCACGCGCTGGATGAGGGTGGTGTTTTTTCATCACTGTCAAACATGAATAAAGGCTATTTCTGAATCCGGCAGCGCGTAAAATTTGTGCATCCTCCCAAAGCCAGATAAATATTGTTGTTCGGTGGGGCAAGGTTCATCCTTGCCCTATACCGTTTATATCGGTACCGATGGTTATAGGCGAACATTTACAGGCCGCAATAAACAAGTCAGGTTTAACGCGTACCATTAATGCTCTATGTCTCTTATACGCGCTGCAGGCCGCAGCAAGCCGGCTTCCCAAAGATGCGGCTGCACAACCTTTGGCATACAGTTGCGACGCACTTGATTGAATCGGGTCAGTCAATAAAGACCGTTGGAGGAATTCGTTAATATAATGCTTGCGGTATAATATTAAGAATAATCTGTGTCCAAGAAGCTGCACTTTTCAATTTCTAGATAAGAGAAAACCCCGTAACCATCGCAGTTTCGGGGTTTTTGCTTGGCAGCGGAACTAGGATTCGAACCTAGACAATACGAGTCAGAGTCGTAGGTGCT
>CAZNVX010000533.1:0-2065 GCA_964576225.1 uncultured Christensenellaceae bacterium | reverse complement strand
TTAAGCTTCCTGCACCTTGACAAGGTGCGATACTTTGTTGATCATGCCGCGGATGCAGTCATTGTCCTCGTGCTCAGCTGTCGAGTTTAATCTCTTTAAACCCAGCGCTTCCACGGTTGCCTTCTGATCCTTGGCATAGCCAATCGGGCTCTTCACAAGCTGTACCTTAATCTTGGCCATGACGCCCTCCTTATTTTAACTGATCGACGCTGACGCCGCGCAGCCTCGCGTACTGCTCCGCTGTCTTGAGCGCTTTTAAGCCTTCGATCGTTGCTTTCACGCAGTTCACAGGCGTGTTGGACCCCTGCGACTTTGTTTTGATGTCCTTCACACCGGCCAGCTCCAGCACCGCTCTTGCGGGCCCGCCGGCAATCACGCCCGTTCCTTCATTGGCCGGGAACAGCAGCACGCGGCCTCTGCCGAATATGCCGATCACCTCGTGCGGTATTGTCGTGCCCACCAGCGGCACCTGAATCAGGTTACGCTTGGCTTTCTGCACGGCCTTGCTGATCGCGTCGGGAATCTCCGCCGCCTTGCCCAGCCCGGCACCCACACGGCCCTTTTCGTCGCCCACCACAACCAGCGCCGTGAAGCGGAAGTTGCGGCCGCCCTTGACCACCTTGGCCACGCGGTTCACATAAACCAGCTTTTCCTTGAACTCCTGATCTTCTTCCTTCTTGAAGTTCTTGCGTCCGCCGCGCGGGCCGCCTTTGTCGCCTTTTCTGTCATTTCTAAATGCATCGTTTCTCTGCACCAGACAAAACCTCCTTACTAAAACTTGAGACCGGCTTCTCTGGCGCCGTCTGCCAACTGCTGAACCCTGCCCATGTAGATAAAACCGCCGCGGTCAAAAACCACCTGCTCGATACCCTTGGCCAGTGCCATCCTGCCGACGGCGAGACCGACGATCTTAGCCGCCTCCTGCTTGGTCTTGCCCTCGATATCCTTTTTGATATCGCCGACCAAGGTCGAGGCGCTCACCAGCGTCACGCCCGCCACATCGTCGATAAGCTGTGCATAGATATGATTGGTGCTGCGAAACACATTCAGCCTCGGCTTTGCCGCCGTACCGGATATCTTGTTGCGCACCCTTAAATGACGCCCTTTTCTGATCGCATTTTTATCTTGTTTGTTAATCACGTTAGGCCACCTCTCTACATTCCGGTCTTGCCGACTTTACGCAGCACTTCTTCGCCCTTATACCGGATACCCTTGCCTTTATACGGCTCCGGCGGACGGATGCCGCGTATATTGGCCGCGAACTGTCCGACGACCTGCTTGGACACGCCGGATACTTTTATGATGTTGGTGCCTTCCACGTCCAGTTTGATGCTGTCCGTCTCAAACACCTCCACGGGATGCGAGTAACCCACGTTGATCACGACCTTGTTGCCGCTCTTCTGCACTCTGTAGCCAACGCCCACAATCTCAAGCGTTTTGGTAAAACCTTCGGTCAGCCCCGTCACCATATTGGCCACAATCGCGCGCGTCAAACCGTGCATCGCCCGGCTTCTCTTGTCGTCCGCAGCGCGGCTTATCGTCATCACGCCGTCTTCGATATCCACCCGTACCTCAGACGGAATGCGCTCAGTCAGCTCACCCTTGCTGCTTTTCACCCGCACCACGTTTCCTTCCACCGTCACCGTGACGCCGGCAGGAACCGTGATGGGCATTTTACCGATTCTCGACATTTTTATCTCCTCCGCATTCGCGTGATTCTCGTATGGCTCTACCACACATAGGCGATCACTTCGCCGCCCACGCCCATTTCACGGGCATCACGATCCGTCATGATGCCTTTCGATGTGGATATGATGGCAATGCCCAGTCCGCCCAAAACCTTGGGGAGCTCATCCTTGCCCGCATAAACTCTCAGGCCCGGCTTGCTGATCTTTTTCAAACCATTGATGATGGATGAATCCTTCTCACCGTATTTGAGCGTGATGCGAATGATCCCCTGGGGGCCCTCGTCCTTATATTCATACCCTTTGATAAAGCCTTCTTTAAGCAGTATGCCGGCGATCGCTTTTTTTGTCCGGGAAGCCGGCATGTCGATCACCTCGTG
>CAZNVX010000532.1:0-2067 GCA_964576225.1 uncultured Christensenellaceae bacterium | reverse complement strand
ATGCCCATGTGCGCCACGCCTCTTTCCATCATCACAGTGCGCACATCCGCAAAGTCCAGGTTAACAAGCGCCGGCTTGACGATCAGGTCCGTGATGCCCTGTATGCCCTGACGCAAAACATCGTCCGCCACACGAAACGCTTCAAGCATGGATGTGCCTTTGCCGATCACCTGCAAGAGCTTGTCGTTTGGAATCGTCACGATGGTGTCAACCACCTCGGAGAGAACAACATGACCGTCCTTTGCTCTGGTAAGCCTTTGGCCGCCTTCAAACATAAATGGCATCGTCACAACCGCCACGGTCAGTATGTTTTTTTGCCGGGCCAGCTCAGCGATCACAGGCGCAGCTCCGGTTCCTGTACCGCCGCCAAGACCGGCTGCGATATAGACCAGATTGGCGCCTTCAACAATGGTAGCCAACTCATCAATGCTTTCCTCCGCAGCGTGTTTGCCCACGGAAGGATCACCGCCGACGCCGAGACCGCTGGTCAGTTTCTCGCCAATCTGTATTTTGTTTTTGCATTTTGAGAGAAGCAGCGCCTGCTTGTCCGTATTGACAGCAAAAAACTCCGCACCGGTCAGGCCGTGTTCAATCATCCGGTTTATCGCGTTGTTGCCTGCGCCACCCACGCCAATCACCTTGATCTTCGCAATGCTGTCCTGTTCAACGTCGATTTCTAATGGCATGTTTACCCCCTTAATACAGACGTCAGTCGAACATCTTCGCCGACAAGCGTCCAAATATCGACTTCCCGCTGCGCCCCTCGCTAAGAAAATCGCTTTCAAATACGTAATCCAGCAACGCCAGCGCTACATAATAATTGGGTGTCGCCAGCTGCGGCGCCTCTATCATCGACAGGCGCACCTGCCGTTTCAGATACCTTTGAACAATATCCCTTGCGCCTTTCATCATCGTCAAGCCGCCGCCCGAAAGATATATCCGCGTACGCCGCGCAACGGTGAGCGGGCTGTGCTGCAGCGCGTCGTAGATCATCATGCAGAGCTGCTCGACCCGGGCGTCGATAACTTCTGCCACCATGGCATGGCTGTATTTTTCGAGCCTGCCGTTTTTTTGCTTGGCATAATCATATAACTTTGTGCCATTATTTTCAAGACCAAAAGAAAATCGTTTTTTGATCTGTTCCGCTGAATCAACATCCATGTTCATCACGATAGACAGATCGTTCGCTATATGCATTCCGCCAACATGTATCGTCTTATTATATACAATTGCATCGCCATACACAACTGTCACATTGGTATCATAGTAGCCAATATTAAGAAGCACAGCGCTGCAGTCTCTTTCCTCTGTGGGAACCAAAAACAGGCTTTCGGCCAAAACCTCGGGTATAAACGAACGTATCTTTATATTCAGCCGGCCAAGCACTGTTGTGACATCATCCAGGAACTCGTTGCTTGCAAATACAAAGCTTATCAGTCCGCTGAGCTCATGGGTGGCCGTGCCCGCCACATCAATATAATGATTGCCGTCATCCAAAACAAAATAAACCGGCGTGCTGGTTACAATGGTATGCCGTATATCATCGAGACTATCTTCGGCATTATCTATCAGCTTTTCAATATCCCGGGACGCCACACGACCGCTGTCCACCTTTGCATATCCCTCGCAGCAGACGACTTTGCAGAACCCGCCCGGCACGCCGACAAAAACCTCACGCACACGCCGTTTCGCCTTTCTTTCGGCGATTGCAAGCGCTTTGGCGGCCGCCTCTTCCACGCTTGATGGCTTGAGCCACCGGCCATTTTTTATGCCTTCATATTTGGCCTCACCAGCGCCCAGCACCTCAAAGCGACCAATCGATTTCTCACGTCCGATCACACACATGATTTTTGACGTGCCAAACTCGATCGCAGCCGTAACACTTTTCATCCCCGCCAAGAATCCCCTCAACAAATAATTCCCATATAAAGTATATATATAACCAACATTATAATAACACGATTATCAAAAATTACAAACAGCTTTAATCGGATTTCTTTCGATAATAAGCTTTTGTCAGCGATGAGACATTCAATACACCGTCTCCCGCATCCAAATCCTCCATCT
>CAZNVX010000531.1:0-2070 GCA_964576225.1 uncultured Christensenellaceae bacterium | reverse complement strand
CTGCATTTTGCAGTTATGGCCAATCAGATAGGGGCAGGATTGCAGCAGCAGATTGTGGGCTTTCTGAAGCAGGAACCGGAAACAAAGCTGATCGTGATTGATACTCTGCAGCGCGTACGCGGCGCGGATGTATCGGCCAATGCCTACGCGAATGATTACCGTGATATCTGTGAGCTTAAGCAGCTTGCAGACAAACATGGGGTTGCGATCCTGCTGGTACACCATCTGAGAAAGAACACAGACAAAGACCCGTTCATGATGGTGTCTGGCACAACGGGGCTGACAGGCGGCGTGGACACCACGTATGTGTTGGAGAAGGACAAACGTTCTGACAATGTGGCAAAGCTGTATGTGACCGGCAGGGATGTGGAGTATATGGAACTGTCGCTACAGTTTGAAAATTGCATATGGGAATGCCTCTCCTGCGAAAACGCCGAGGACGTGCGCAAACGCGAAACGCCGGAATTCATTTTCCGGGTGGTAACCTTCATGGCTGGACGCGGCGAGTGGCGAGGCAATGCCACGGATTTGCTGAACGAGATGGAGGATGTCACAACAGCAGCCAACACGGTCACGAAGCTGTTGAATCAGAATCATGGAATACTGGCCGAAAACGGTATTGAGTACCGATACCACCGCACCGGAAAGAGCCGGTTCATCCGGCTACGGAGTGACGGTTGTGACAGTTGTGACACCGAAATCCCGGTAGGGAAACAGCCGTCACAGCCGTCACCAACTGTCACCTGTGGTGACAGCTAGCCTCGCAGAGCACACGGACTTTGAGGGCAAAGTCTAGTGTGTTACACCGCTATTGTACTTAGTGGCTTGGTCGGTCTGCTGATATGTTGCAGGCCGGCCGAGCTGCTCAAAGCAGTGTTTCGACGCGGTGTTTCTGTGGTAAAGCGCTGCGGGTACATCAGCAATAGCGGTGTTCTGGAAAGGAATACATGCATCTGCAGATGTGAACCATGATGGTTCATGAATGACGCTGATTACAGGGATTTGCACCATAACGGTGCATGTAAAGGAGGTTATGATATGCCATACGCCATTATGCGATTTGCGAAAAGAAAAAGGGGTTCGATCAACTCGATGGAGGCTCACAATGAAAGGCAGAAGGAGCAATACAAAAGCAATCCTGATATCGACACCGTGAAATCGGCTGATAATTATCATTTGATACAGCCGCAGCATAAATACTATGCCGAGATAATGAAACGGGTGGAGTCTGCCAAATGCCGACTTCGAAAAGACAGCGTGCTGATGATCGAGGCGCTGATTACGGCCAGCCCGGAGTTTATGACAGCACGATCTTCTGCCGAACAGCGCGAGTATTTTGAACATGCACTTACTTTTATACGAAAAGAGATGGGTGAAGCCAATGTATTCGCGGCCACTGTCCACATGGACGAAAGAAATCCGCATATGCACGTTTGTATGGTTCCCCTAACGCCAGACAAACGGTTATCCGCCAAGACGATTATGGGAAACCAGAAGAAGCTGTCCGAGTGGCAGACGAAGTTCCACGAGCACATGTCGGCAAGGTGGAATGAACTGGAACGCGGCGCATCGGCGATGGAAACGCATCGGAAGCACATCCCCGTTTGGCTCTACAAGAAGGCGCAGCGGCTCGACAAACAGGCTGAAAAAATAAAGCAGTCGCTGGAGGATATCACCGTGTTCAATGCGGGCAAGAAGCGTGAGGAGGCGCTTAATGCCTTAACACTTTGGTTACCAGAGGCGGAGCGCTTCACTGCCCAGGTGAAAGGTACGCAGGACTATATCAATCAACTGGTAGATACAAGCTCTACGCTGGCGAAAAAGCTGAGCGAAAAGGAAGAGCGGTATGTGGAGCTGAGTATGGAGGCTGCGTATATGAGGCATTCGCTAAAAGCTCAGCAGCGGCTGCTCGATAGAATACCGCGGGAGGTGATGGAGGAAATTAAACGGGCAAAGGGTAGCAGACAGATGGAGCGATAATGCAGGTCAATCGCACAGCGTACGGTGGAGAATATACGTCGTACGCTGTGTGAGGCATTTTTGCTTTTTCCGTACACATTGTTAGGACAA
>CAZNVX010000530.1:0-2071 GCA_964576225.1 uncultured Christensenellaceae bacterium | reverse complement strand
GGATTATCTGCGTTACCGTATGACCGGCGAGATTGCCACCGAGGTGTCGGACGCTTCCTGCAGTTTCCTTCTGAATATGAAGGGGAGATGTTGGTCGGACAAAATGTTTGACGTGACAGGTCTGCCGCGCGATATCGTGCCGGAGCGTTTGCTGGAATCCCAGGACATTGCGGGGTGTCTTAAAACTGACCTCGCAGCGGAATGGGGACTTAAGCCCGGCATTCCCGTGGTGGCCGGAGGCGGAGACCAGCCCGCCGGGGGCGTGGGCATCGGCGTTATCAACGCGGGTGTCATTGCTGCCACCATCGGTACATCCGGCGTCGTATTCGGCTGCTGCGACACGCCGTTTATCGACGAGCAGCGGCGGGCCATGTTCAGCCTGTGCCATTCCGTACCCGGCAAATACTGCTTTTTGGGCTGCACGCTGGGAGCGGGCGGTTCATTTAAATGGATGCGGGATACGCTGTTTGCAGATCAGAAGCAGACGCTGGCGGCGGCGGGGCAGGATGTGTACGATCATATGACCGCGCTGGCGGAAATGGTTAAGCCCGGCTCCGAAGGCCTTGTGTTCCTGCCGTATCTGAACGGCGAATCAACGCCGCATGTGAACCCGGATGCCAGAGGCGTATTCTTCGGACTGTCGCTGCGGCATGACCTCGGCGCGCTCTGCCGGAGCGTGATGGAGGGTGTGACCTATTCGCTCAGGGATACCATTGAAATACTGCGCGCGTTTGGGCTGAGCATCACCGAGGTGCGCGCGATGGGCGGCGGTGCAAAGAGCGCGCTGTGGCGGCAGATGCAGGCGGATATCTATAACGCGGCGGTGGTGACGATGAATATTGAAGAAGGGCCGGCGGCAGGCGCAGCGATCATGGCGGCGGTGGGCGCGGGGCACTTTAAGAGCATACAGGAAGCCTGCGACGCCATATTGAAAACTGTCAGCATCACCGAACCGATCAGCGGCAATGTGCCGGTATATAACGAATACTATCAGACCTATCAGTCTCTGTACAGATCGCTCAAAGACGATTTTGCCAATCAGGCGCGGCGTGTACGCGAATCAATGAAATGATGTTTGCATCCAGCTGTGAGTCGGCAGCAGCTTGGAGAAAGCGGGAGCAATATGATTACGGTGAAAAATCTGACCAAATACTACGGCAACAAGCTGGGCGTTGAAGGCGTCAGTTTTCACATCGAACAAGGTGAAATTGTCGGCCTGCTGGGGCCCAATGGGGCGGGGAAAAGCACCATTATGCGCATGCTGGCCGGGTATATGCCTCCGACAAGCGGCGAAATCGTGGTCGGCGGCACTGATATCGTGGCAGAGCCTGATAAGGCTTGCCGGCATATCGGATATCTGCCGGAGCTGCCGCCTCTTTATATGGAAATGAGCGTTAATCGGTATCTGGGCTTTTTGGCGGAGATCAGGCGCATCCCAAGTGATACAAGAAAAGCGCATGTGATCGAAGCGATGGAGCTGGCCAACATCTCGGATGTAAGCAAAAGGCTGATCAGGAATTTATCCAAAGGCTACAGACAGCGAGTGGGCATCGCGCAGGCGCTGATCGGCCGGCCTCAGGTGCTTATTTTCGATGAACCCACCGTGGGGCTTGACCCCAGGCAGATTGCCGAGGTGCGTTCGCTGATCTCAATGCTGAGCCAAAACCATACTATCTTCATATCCTCCCATATTCTTTCTGAAATCAGGATGACCTGTGAGCGCGTCCTGATCATCAACCGGGGGCATCTGCTGGCGGACGACACGTTCGCGCGCCTTTCTGGGGGAAAAAACATGCAGTACCTCGTGAAACTGAAGGGCAGCCAAGAGCAAGCGCGGAAAGCGCTGATGTCTGTCCCGGGTGTGCTCGGCGCGGAGCCTGAGGAAACAGACTCCGATGGCTTCGCGCGGTTCTTTTTGGAAATTGATGCGGGCTCGGATGCGCTCGACCGGCTGTCCTTGGAATTGGCGTCAAGCGGCCTCGCGCTTGTGGAGCTGAGAAAAGCCGAAAAAACGCTGGAGGAAGTTTTCCTGTCCGTGATCTCAGAACCCGAATGTGCGGCAAAGGAGGGA